>NZ_JBQFQP010000015.1:0-104629 GCF_056536925.1 Ruegeria sp. CI1
CTGCTTGTGCGGGACCTTCAGCCCCTCTCGCTTCCATAGACGTTCGATACGGCCATCGCTGACAGACCATCCAGCCTCTCTCAGCAACACCGCAACCCGGCGATAGCCGTAAGCCCTTCATCCATCGTCGGAACCTGCCATTCGATGCGGCCCGGCCGCCCCTCCGGCTAACCCGAACGCCTCCCTCCTGTTCGACACTTTTTTTCTGTCATATGCGTTTTTCCTCTTGCAGCTTCCGGTCAGAATTTATACTTCACGCCTCACTCAACGGGGCGGGCGTAGCTCAGGGGTAGAGCATAACCTTGCCAAGGTTAGGGTCGGGCGTTCGAATCGCCTCGCCCGCTCCAACGAGGAACCGAGAGTATCTGATTGCGGGCGTAGCTCAGGGGTAGAGCATAACCTTGCCAAGGTTAGGGTCGGGCGTTCGAATCGCCTCGCCCGCTCCAGATACGCAAAGAGGCCGCCCACGGGGCGGCTTTTTGCGTTTTGGCGGGCAATTCTGTCGCGGCGGAAATTTGATCAAAAATTTTGACGCGGGCCGCCAGACAAGGCAAAGCTTGGCGCAGCTGAATCGCCGCCACGCGGCAAACCAAAGGTATCTCGCCATGGCCCCTGTCATTTATCCCACCACCAACCTTGCCGCCACCGAACAGCTGGTGCTGGATCGCGGCAAGGGCATCTATGTCTACGACACCGCCGGCAAGGAGTATATCGAGGGCCTGGCCGGTCTGTGGTGCACCTCGCTGGGCTATGACAATGCCGAGGTGATCCAGGCAATCACCGATCAGCTGAACCGGCTGCCCTTTTCCCACACCTTTGGCGGCAAGACCCATGAACCGGTCATGCAGCTTGCCGAAAAGCTCAAGGCGATGGTGCCGGTCGAGGATGCCTATTTCTTTTTCGGCAATTCCGGCTCGGACGCCAACGACACCCACTACAAGATGCTGCGCTATTACTTCAACGCCATCGGCAAGCCGGAAAAGCGCAAGATCATCACACGTGAGCGCGGCTATCACGGGGTTACCGTCGCCGCCGGTTCGATGACGTCGCTGCCCGCCAACCTTGCGCATTTCGACGCTCCCGTCGAGGCGCTGCACATCCTGCGCTCGGACGCGCCGCATTATTACACCGGGCGTCAGGGCAACGAGACCGAGGCGCAGTTCGTCGACCGTATCATCGACAACCTGGAACAACAGATCCTGGCCGAAGGCGCCGACACCATCGCGGCAATGATTGTCGAACCGATCACCGGCGCCTCGGGTGTGATCGTGCCGCCCGAAGGCTATTACGAAAAGCTTCAGGCGCTGCTGCGCAAGCACGGCATTCTGATCTGGGCCGACGAGGTCATTTGCGGCTTTGGCCGCACGGGCGCCGATTTCGGCTGCACCACCATGGGGATCAAACCCGACCTGATGACCTTTGCCAAGCAGCTCAGCTCGGCCTATTTCCCGATCTCCGCGTCGGTCATTCCGGGCTGGATGTACGAAAAGATGGTGGCACCTTCGGCGGCGGTCGGCGTGTTCGGCCATGGCTATACCTATTCCGGGCATCCGGTGGCCTGCGCGGCGGCGCTCAAGACACTCGAAATCTACGAGCGCGACAAGATCTTCGACCATGCCGCCGACGTGGGCGCTTACTTGCAGGACCAGTTGCGCGCGATCTTCACCGATCACCCGCTGGTGGGCGAAGTGCGCGGCAAGGGGTTGATCGCGGCGCTGGAACTGGTGTCGAACAAGACCACCGGCGCAACCATAGACAAGGGCGCAGGCGGGGCCACCGTGCAGCGGCTGGCGCAGGAAAACGGTTTGCTGATCCGCGCCGTTGCAGGCAATGCCGCCGCCCTCTGCCCGCCATTGATCATCACCAGGACCGAAGTGGATGAGATGCTGCGCCGCCTCAAAACGGCCGTTGATGCCGCTTATGCCGAATTGAAGGACAAAGGGTTGCTTGCCGCCTGAGCGCCACGATCCCCTGATTGGGATTGCGGCACCCGCCTCGCCGCCTTGGTGGCGAGGCGCTGTTTTCCGCGACCAAAAGCCGTTGAACCGCCAGCCGAACCGGGTTCAGAACGCCTTGAAGGTCATCGTCGTCAACGACCGTTCGATGCCCGGAATCACCAGCAGGTGTTCGTTGATGTAATGACCCACATCCTGACCTTCCGGGATATAAAGCTTCATCAGAAGATCGTATTCGCCACTGGTGGAATAAAGCTCGGAGTGAATCTCGCGCAGGGCGATGTCTTCGGCCACTTTATAGGTGGTTCCGGGCTTGCAGCGGATCTGGATGAAAACACAGGTGGTCATGGCAGGGCCTATTTCTTGATTTTGCAACAGGCTGGCATGGGGGCGAACCGGGTGCAATCCCCTGTTTTTCGCGCAACACATCGCCGCGCCCGGTCGATGCGGGCTGGAAATCGAACCGGTGACCCGCCTATAAGCGCGCGGTAGCAAAAGGAATACGCCCATGCGTCGCGCCACGATCAGCCGCAAGACCGCCGAGACCGACATAACGGTCGAGATCAATCTCGACGGGACCGGAGCCTATGACAACCAGACCGGCGTCGGCTTTTTCGATCACATGCTGGATCAGCTGTCGCGCCACTCGCTCATCGACATGACAATTCGCGCCAGCGGTGACTATCACATCGACGACCACCACACGGTCGAAGATACGGGCATCGCGTTGGGTCAGGCCCTGACCGCTGCCTTGGGCGACAAGAAAGGCATCCGCCGCTATGGCGAATGCCATCTTCCGATGGACGACGCGCAGGTGCGCTGTGCGCTGGACCTGTCGGGGCGGCCCTTTCTGGTCTGGAATGTCGATCTGCCGACGCAAAAGATCGGCAGCTTCGACACCGAACTGGTGCGCGAATTCTTTCAGGCCCTCAGCACCCATGGCGGCATCACGCTGCACGTCGATCAGTTGCACGGGCTGAACAGCCACCACATCGCCGAGGCCGCCTTCAAGGCCGTCGCCCGCGCCCTGCGCATGGGCGTCGAGACCGACCCGCGCAAGGCCGACGCGATCCCCTCCACCAAGGGCGCGCTGTAGATGCTGACCGCCATCATCGACTACGAGTCGGGCAACCTGCATTCCGCCGAAAAGGCATTTCAGCGCATGGCGCGCGATATGGGTGCCGGTCAGGTCGTAGTGACCTCCGAAGCCGAGGTCGTCGCCCGCGCCGACCGGCTGGTGCTGCCCGGCGACGGCGCCTTTCCCGCCTGCGCCGCCGAGTTGCGCGGTCACAAGGGCATCTATGACGCCATGGTCGAAGCGGTCGAGAAGAAAGGCCGCCCATTTCTGGGCATTTGCGTCGGCATGCAACTGATGGCGACCAAGGGCCACGAATATGAGGAAACGCCGGGGTTGGGATGGGTCGCCGGGGATGTCGTCAGGATCGAGCCCGCCGACAAGTCGCTCAAGGTTCCGCACATGGGCTGGAACGATCTGGTGATCGAGCACGACCACCCGGTCTTTGCCGGCGTGACCTCGGGCGATCATACCTATTTCGTGCATTCCTATCAGTTCCACGTCGACGACCCGGCGCAGCGGCTGGCCCATGTCGACTATGGCGGCCCGGTCACGGCCGTGATCGGCCGCGATACCATGGTGGGTATGCAGTTTCACCCCGAGAAAAGTCAGGATGTGGGCCTGCGCATGATCGGGAATTTCCTGACCTGGGCCCCTTAGGGAACACAGGTCAGGCCAGCAGGATCATTCGATCCTGGTCCAGGTCTGCCCCCGGCAGATCAGCCCGCCTGCGACGCAGCCCTTGACCGTCAGGTCATTGCCTTCAAGAGTCATTTTCGAGTTATACGTCTTGTCCCGGTCCGGCGCCCAGATCTTGCCGCCGCCATAACTGCCGTCGCCATCCGCAACCATGTCCCAGATGATCTGTTTGCCCAGATTCTCATAGTCCAGTTCCTCATTGCCGTCGGCATCGAACGCATTGTCGATGGTCCCGCAAACAGCGCTGCCGCAGGGGCCGATCGTGACATGCAGATACCCGCCGGAATCCCCCGGCTGGGTCTTCCACAGACCGTCTACCGGGTCGTCCGCCCATGCGCCGGTTGCCAAAACGGCAAGGCCCGCCGCCGCGATTGCAAATTTCATCATTCAAACCTCCGTGTTTTGCCCTCAGTCTCGCCTGCCCGCCCCAATCCGGCAAGATTGACTTTGCGTCGCGTTGCATCCCCTGCCCGGCCTGTGCCATATGCCGCGCAGATTTCAGCAAAAGGCCGCCCGATCATGATCCTCTATCCTGCCATCGACCTCAAAGACGGTCAGGCCGTGCGCCTGCTGCGCGGCGAAATGGACAAAGCCACCGTGTTCAACGACGATCCCGCCGCACAGGCCCGCGCCTTTGTCGATGCGGGGTGCGAATGGCTGCATCTGGTCGATCTGAACGGCGCATTTGCAGGCGAGCCGGTGAACGCCACCCCGGTCGAGGCGATTCTCAAGGCCTGTGACGTACCCGCGCAGCTGGGTGGCGGCATCCGTGACATGGCCACCATCGAAACCTGGCTCGACAAGGGGCTGGCGCGGGTCATTCTGGGCACTGTAGCGGTTGAAAACCCCGACCTGGTGCGCGACGCCGCCAGGGCCTTCCCCGGTCACGTCGCCGTCGGCATAGACGCGCGCAATGGCATGGTCGCCACCAAGGGCTGGGCCGAAGAGACCGACGTACAGGTCACCGATCTCGCGCGCAGCTTCGAAGACGCAGGCGTCGCCGCCATCATCTATACCGACATCAACCGCGACGGGGCGATGCAAGGTCCCAATATCGAAGCCACCGCCGCCCTCGCCCGCGCCGTGTCGATCCCGGTGATTGCCAGCGGCGGCGTCAGTTCTATCGCTGACCTCATCGCCCTGCGCGATTGCGGCGCCGGGCTGAACGGCGCGATCTCTGGCCGCGCGCTCTATGACGGGGCCCTCGATCTTGCCGAAGCGATCCGGGTGCTCAAGTAACCTAATTCGCCGCCGCTCCGGTCAGTTTTCCCAAGGCACCCTGCATCTTGCCCACGACCGGGGCATCGGCGGGAATATCCAGATCCTCCAGCATCTCGGCTGGGTCTTCATAAACCAGCCAGACCTGCCCGTCAGCGTCCGAATAGGCCAGCACCTTGAGCGGCAGGAACAATCCCGCGCGCGGGTCGGCCTGCATCGCCGGGGTTCCCAGCTTGGGATTGCCAAAGATCAAAAGCTGTGCCTCGCCCAGTTCCATATCGACCTTCCTGGCCCCTGCCGCGTGATCGACACGGGCGAAAACTGTTGCCCCGGCATTGCCGACCGCCGCTTCCAGAGCATCCATCGCCTCGCTCACCGATTTGTCGGTTTTGACCTTGACCAGATCGCCGGCAATCGCAGCCGCACCCGCAAACACCATCAAGGTCGCATAGAAAAGAACGCGCATATCAAATCTCCCTTTTTTGACCATTCTACCCAAATCTCCCCGACTGCGGCGTTTCATCCAGTCACAACTCTGGCATCGGCAGGGCTTTGCCGCTAGGACAACGGCAACAACAGGATCGCCCATGCTCAAGACCCGTATCATCCCCTGTCTCGATGTCGCCGATGGCCGCGTGGTCAAGGGCGTGAATTTCGTGGGCCTGCGCGACGCGGGCGATCCGGTGGAATCGGCCAAGGCTTATGACGCCGCCGGGGCCGACGAGATCTGTTTCCTCGACATCCACGCCACTCACGAAAACCGCGGCACCATGTTCGACGTGGTCCAGCGCACCGCCGAGCAATGCTTTGTTCCACTGACCGTGGGCGGAGGCGTGCGCACCAGGGACGACGTGCGCGCCCTGCTGCTGGCCGGCGCCGACAAGGTCAGCTTCAACTCCGCCGCCGTGGCCAACCCCGACGTGGTGGCCGAGGCCGCCGACCAGTTCGGCAGCCAGTGCATCGTGGTCGCCATCGACGCCAAGACCGCCAGCCCCGGCAAATGGGAGATCTTTACCCATGGCGGACGCAGGCCCACCGGCATCGACGCGATAGAGTTCGCCCGAACCGTGGTCGCCAAGGGCGCGGGCGAGATCCTGCTGACCTCGATGGATCGCGACGGCACCAAGGCGGGTTTCAACCTCCCGCTGACCCGCGCCATTTCCGACGCGGTCGACGTGCCGGTGATTGCCTCGGGCGGTGTCGGCAATCTGGATCATCTGGTCGAAGGCGTGACCAGGGGCGGCGCCAGCGCGGTGTTGGCGGCCTCGATCTTTCACTTCGGCGAATACACCATTCAAGAGGCCAAACAACACATGGCCGCCGCCGGTATCCCGATGAGGCTGACATGAGCATCCTGCACGACCTCGCCGCCACCATCGACGCCCGCAAGAAAGCCGACCCCGAGTCGAGCTGGACCGCAAAACTGCTCGCCAAAGGCCCCGAGAAATGCGCCGAGAAATTCGGCGAAGAAGCCGTCGAAGCAATCATCGAGGCCGTGAAGGGCGACGCCGAAAAACTGACCGCCGAGGCGGCGGATGTTCTTTATCACCTGCTGGTCATGCTGGCCGCGTGCGACGTGCCGCTGGATGCCGTGCTTGACGAACTGGCGCGGCGGCAGGGGATCAGCGGCATCGCCGAAAAGGCCGCGCGACCCGGCAATTGAAACCTTGCCAACCCCGGTTTACCCTTGATCCGATTGCACACTCACAAAATCCCGAGGAAACAGGGAATGCTGAAATGCGTTTTGTCCATCTTCGCGGCTCTGTCTCTGGCTGTTCTTGCAGGCTGCGCCCCGGCGCCCTCTGCCACCCAGCAGGACGTTGACGAACTGGCGCGACAACTCAAAAGCCTTGGCCCCGAGGTCGATCCGGCCGAGGCCGAACGGGCGGCGCGCATCGCCTATTTCTATCCCAAACAACTGGCCGAGGAATACCAGATCACCGACCCGCCGCTGGTGCACAATGCCAAGGTCAACCACGGCTTGCGCCCGCGCGGTCTGTGCTGGCATTGGGCCGAAGACATGGAAAAACGCCTCAATCAGGAAAACTTCCGCACCCTGAC
Organism: Ruegeria sp. CI1; assembly: GCF_056536925.1. Taxonomy (NCBI): domain Bacteria; kingdom Pseudomonadati; phylum Pseudomonadota; class Alphaproteobacteria; order Rhodobacterales; family Roseobacteraceae; genus Ruegeria; species Ruegeria sp. CI1. The sequence continues at coordinate 7,009 of NZ_JBQFQP010000015.1, forward strand.
GCTGCACCGGGCGATTTCCGACCCGGAAAACCCGTTCCTGATCGACCACAGCACCGCCATCATCTCGAAACGCGGGGACGACATGTATGACGGCGTCGTACTGGATCCGTGGCGGTACGGCGGCACTCTGTTCTGGGCGCCGACGCTTGAAGATACGCGATATGACTGGCGCCCCCGCATGGAAGTGCTGATCGACAAGACCCAGCGCAAGCAGGCCAAGCTTGATCAGGAATTCAACGAATAGACGCGGCGTTTACAGTTTTGATGAGATGATGCCGGTGGCAAAGCCGCCCATGCGCAGTTCACCGAACAGGCGCTGATACTCGATCTTGGGACACCGGTTCATCACCACGTCGATGCCACGCGCCTGCGCCTTTTCCGCAGCCTCGGCATTCTCGACCCCGATCTGCATCCAGATGGTTCTTAGCCCCGGAAAGAAATCCAGCGCCTCATCGACGATGGGCGGCACAGCTTCGGAGCGGCGAAAGATATCTACCGTGTCCACCGGCTCGGTAATATCCGACAGCGAACCCCGCACCGTTTGCCCGAACAGCTTTTCGCCCGCATGGCCCGGATTGACCGGGATCACCCGAAATCCTTTCAGCCCAAGATAGCGCGCGACGTAATAACTGGGCCGCACCGGATTCATCGACACCCCCACCACGGCGATGACCTTGGTGCGTTGCAGAATCGTTTTGAGATAGGCGTCGGAATACTCTGGCATGTGGGCACATTATCCAGCACCGCAGAAAGAAAAAAGCGCCCAAGTTAACCTTGGGCGCCAGTTATGGAACGAGGGACAGTGAAATGACCCGCGGCAGTTCCAGTCCGCGGTCACTGTGACATTTAGGTCCTATCTCAGAGAAAAAAAGGGGCGCGCCCAAAAATGTGATGACAAGCCCGACTCAGCGAAGAATCACCATTCATCCCTGCAGCAGAGCAGGCCAGTTCTGTTCTGCCAGCGCGATATTCCCGGCAATATCCTGTTCCCAGATCTTTTCCACTTTCGGCGAATGAATCAGGTACAGCTTGTCATCCACGATACGCCAGGCTCTGGGATCGGATTCCAAAAGATGCCCACGCGACACCGCATAGGCGCAATAGCCGCCGAATTGCGGCGCAAAAGCGCGCGGGTTGGCCTCGAACATTTCTCGATGCTCCATCGAGGCAAAGCGCCACTCGGCCCCTTTCCACATCACCGAAATATCGGCCTGTCCCCTCATCGGAGCTTGCGACCGGAAATACGAAACGGCGTCAAACCCACTGACCGCCATTCCTTGGTCTGCATAGTACAAGGGGGAATTTGCCCACGCGGTTCTGGCTGCAAAAACTCCTGCCATGCCCACCACGAATTCTCGTCGCGAAATCATCAATTCTCTGCCTTAATATTCAAACTATAAAATGCATCAAACACATGCGTTTCGAAACCCCATCTGACGGTGATGTGATCGGCCTGTGTTCCAAAAAACCCGTCAATCGAAGATATCTTCGATCACATCCCAGACTTCATCCATCACCTTGGCGATCTTCCGCCGTCGTGATCCGATCTTTTTTCGTTTTTTGCGCATGTGATTCGGCATGAAACCCCGTTCCTTCTGGCCGCTTGGCTTCACGTGTTCCTTGCGCAGCATCTTTAGTGCATGCAGGGGCGCACCACAGCTCGCACAGCTCAACTCGTGGCGTTCGCGCCCGCGCAACACCAGCGCCGCACGGGTGCCGCAGTAGCAACAAGTTGCGATTTTGGCCGGTCCCGGAATTGGTGCCTCCTGTCAGACATGTCTGGAGGCATATAAGGCGATCGCCGCCGCATTCGAGACGTTGAGAGAGCCAAATCCGCCCGCCGCGTCAATCTTGACCAGCCGGTCCACTGTTTCCTTGGTCTTTTGCCTCAGTCCCGGCCCCTCAGCCCCAAGCACCAGCGCCACCGGATGGTCGCGCCGTCCCGCCAGCGCCTCTTCGATGGTCACATCCGCCTCGCCATCCAGCCCCAGCACATAAAATCCCATCCCCTGCAGTTCGACGATTGTGTCGGCCAGGTTGCGCACGCGCAGATAGGGCTGGCGCTCCAGCGCACCGCTGGCGGTTTTTGCCAATGCACCGGTTTCGGGCGCGGAATGGTGGCGTGTGCCGATCACCGCGCTGGCCCCCAGAACTTCGGCCGATCGCAGAATCGCCCCGACATTGTGCGGGTCCGTCACCCGGTCCAGCAGGATCACACGCGGGTGTTCGGCGCCTATACAGTTCTCGTCCAGCCCGCCCCATTCCAGCGGCTTGACCTCCAGCGCGGCGCCCTGATGCACCGATCCGGGATCGATTGGCGCGCTGAATTTGCGCGGGTCCACTTGCTCGGGAGAAATTCCTGCGAATTCAATGGCCTCGGCCAGCTTGTCCTGTGCATTCCGGGTCACGATAAGGCGCAGTTTCTGCCGTTTCGGGTTCATCAACGCATCGCGAACAGCGTGCAGTCCGAACAGCCAGACGGTCTCTGATGCCGCCGCTTTGCGGGCCTGTTCCTTTTCAATCACCCACTTGGGTTTCTTCATCTTACCGGCCTCCGGGCCATGAGTTCGGTTTCCTGCGCCAAAGCGGAATTTTCCTGTTGACGCTCCTTTGCCGCGCTAGTAATCACGCCTCCACGTCAGGTGCAACGCCTGACAGTGGGCGACAGGCCGCAAGGTGTGGCAGGGGACTGTAACTCCCTCGCGGAGACGCACGCCTGGTTCGATTCCAGGGTCGCCCACCACTTCTCCTTGAATTCAAATCCTTGCAACACGATCTTAAAGTGGAACATCGCCATCTGTCCGCATGCCGGCCGACGCAGCAGAGCGATGCCTCCGGATCTGGCTGAGCTGTTCAGGGGGCGATCAAAAGTCTGGAATGGCTGATTGATCACGGGCCGAATGTCAAAGTGCCTGAGGGAAAGCCCGCCCGGTTTCCCGCACTCACCCGCTCCCCTTTTCCTAAGACAAGAAAGCGGAACAAGGGCGCAGCGATACCAGACAGGTTTTCAATGCTTTACGAACACCGAACCGCTCAGGCGGCCGAGCGTTCCGCGATCACTGCCGCGATCCAATCCTCGATCTCGTCCAGATCGGCGGCCAGCTTGCGGGCCGCGTCGCCGGCAAATTCAAGGAACTTGTCCTCGTTCAGCCCGTTGACCCCGACCAGAACCGGGATGTCGCGCGCCAGCGCCTCGCCGATCACCGGACGGAACCCGCGGCCGTCGGATTCGTGCTTGCCGAACTTGTTCACGATCATCAGCTGCGGGCTGTTGTCCAGCGACGCGGTCACGTCGCCCACAGCCTGTTCCAGCGCCGCCGGGTCCAGCCGACAGCCCCGCGCCATAGACCCCAGCGATTGCGAGATTCGGATGGTCGCGCCGTCGGGCAGCACCTGAAGGTCCATGTCGCATTTGCTGCTGTCGTAGCATTCGGTGTTGGTCTGCACGACACCGGCCAGGGCATAGCCGCTTGCCTTCAGACGGTCGGCGGCCGCGCTCAGCAGGCGGTCGGTCGCGCCCCGGTCGGTGGTGGTGATATAGGCCAGATGCATGGTCATGGCTCCTGAACTTCGGTTGTTGGATAAGCAGATAGCACGCGCATCGGGTTTCGACCACTCCTGTTGATTATGGCAGCGGCGACAGCCCGATCACGGGCGCGTGCAGGTGAAGGATCGCGGCATAGGCCACGGCGGCAGCCAGCCACACCCAAGGGCGCGGCCAGGGAATTGGGCGGCGCAGCGACAGACGGGCGGTATTGCGGGCAAGCTCGCGCCACTCCGGCACCTCGCGCGCCCTGCGCCGGTCGATCAGCGCCATGCCCAGCCATGCGAAACCCGCGAACAGGCCGAACAGGATCACATGAGCCAGACTGCCATTGGCGATCAGATGCGCCAGCGCCCAAAGCAGCAGCGCCAGCAGGACCGGATGGCGGGTGACCGCCAGAATACCGGGTCGTTCGGGATCAAAGGGCGTGCGCCCCAGCCCTCCGAAAGAAAACGGGTTCCGGATCGACATCCCCGCAATCGCCAGCCAGCAGACGACGGGCATGGTCAACACCGGCACCCAGCGCAAGACCGGCCAGGGCGGGATCACTTCGACATACGGCGCGCGCCCGGCTGCCACGATCAGCCAGGCCAGCACTGCCAGCGAGAACAGGGAATAGGCGGTAAAATAACCGGCCCGGCCCAGCCGGTCGATCAGCCACGGGCGCACCGGCGGGCGCACCGGCACCACATGGCTTGCCAGAAACACCCCCAACGCCAACAGAAACTCGCCCCAGCCGCTCATGCCTTGCTCCGGTCTTGTGAACTGGGATGTAAAGGGGCCGAGTGGTTTGGTCTTTGTCCGAAGTCAAGTCGGCGGCGGGATGGCACAGGTGCCGCCCCGCCGCAATTGTCAAAGACCCAGCGCCTTGCGCTTTTCCTCGGCAAAGCCCTGCACCATGCGGTCGGCGATCAGCGCCAGAATGGCCATCGCGGCACCCGCGGAAATGCCAAGCCCGACATCCGCCTGCCCCAGCGCCAGATAGATCGACTGGCCCAGACCGGTGGTCCCGATCAGCGCTGCGATCACCAGCATGGCAAAGGCGTAAAGGATGGTCTGGTTCAGCCCCAGCAGGATGGTCGGCGCCGCATAAGGCGCGCGCACGTCGCGCATGATCTGCCACTCGGTCGCACCGCTGGAAATCGCCGCCTCCATCATCTCGTCCGGCGTATTGACCAGCCCGTGCCGCGTGTACCGGATCATCGGTACGATCGCATAGGCGCAGATCGCCAGAAAGGCCGAGAACTCGCCGATCTGGAACACCATCAGCACCGGGATCAGGAACACGAACAGCGGGATGGTCTGCAGCATGTCGCAGATCGGCCGCACGATTTTCCACACCGGCTCCCACACCGCGCTGGCCAGCCCGATCAACCCGCCGACAACCGCGCAGGAAAACACCGCCGCACCGCTGAGATACAGCGACAGCAGCGCCCGCTCCCACAGGCCCGAAACAAGGATCGTGCACAACAGACCGACCGACAGCGCCGCCAACCGCCAGCCGCCCGCCACGTATCCAAGCGCCGCCGCACCGGTCAGCACGAAAGGCCATGGCAGGTTGGCAATGCCGGTCTCCAGCATCCCTATCGCGATCAGAACGGTCAGCCCGCCGGTAATCCGGCCCTGCCACGCCATCACGACGGCAATCGCGGCCCCGGCGGCAAACAGGCCATAGCTCATCGCGGGCGTCCACATGAAGCCCCAGGTAAAAGGCAACACCGCTTGATCCAGACCGATGCGCAGAGGCAACAGAACATAGAACATCGAGTTGTTCTTGAGCCCGTCCAGCCACCCGGCATTCGCCTGCGTGAACTGCGTCAGCCCCCTGTCCACCGCTTCCGCCGCCGGGTCCAGCAGCGTCAGGTCGGACGGGTTCGGCAACCGCGCCCAAAATGCCAGCGTAAAGACCACCGCAAACCCCAGCACCGCCCAGACCACGCGCGTGTCATACCGCTTGCGTTCGGTCGCCAGAACGCCGCTCATCCGGTCGATCACCACCGCAAAGACCACGATCACCAGACCGGCCAGCAGCGACTCGCCGAACTGCGCCTTGCGCATGGTCAGCAGAACTTCCCAACCGATATCGTTGAAGCCACCGATAACGGCGGCGATGATCACCATCGACAGCGCCGCCATCAGGCACTGGTTCACTCCGACCATGATCTGGGTGGCGGCCGACGGAATCTCGACCTGGAAAAGCTGTTGAAACCGGCTTCCGCCCGACATGATGGCGGCTTCCTTCACCTCATGCTCGACCCGTTCCAGCCCCAACAGCACGTTGCGCGCCATCGGCGGCGCGGCATAGATCGCCGAAGCGATCAGGCCAACCACCGGGCCAAAGCCAAAAAGCAGCAAAAGCGGCGTCAGATAGGCAAAGGTCGGCACCGTCTGCATGATATCCAGTACCGCCTGAACGAATGCCTTCACGCGCGGCACCTCATTGGCAAGAATGCCAATCGCACCGCCCATGATCAGCGCCACCGGCACCGACACGGCGACCAGCGCCAGCGTGTTCATGCTCTCGGCCCAGTACCCCGAGGCCAGAACGAAACTCAGCCCCAGAAAGCCCAGCGCCGCCATCGGCAACCCGCCCAGATACCAGCCCAGCGCGGTGACGATGCCGATCACGATAGGCCAGGGTGTGCCGCTAAGCACGAAGTTGGCCCAGTTCATCGGATAGGCCATCACGTCCGAAAACAGCCGCGCCGCCGGTTTGATCCCGTTCAGGAACCACGCCAGGAACGATCCGACCCAATCGGTCGCCGGGATGACCCATGCCGCCGGCCATTTCACCAGCCAGGGGGCCACCGGCTCCAGCGCCAGACACAGCGCGCCCACGATCACCGTGATCAGCGCCGCCTGCGCGCCTGCCGTCAGGCGCATGGCGCGGGCGGATGCGATATCGGCAACCGCGCTCATGCCTCGTCCACCTGCAAGGCAGCGGCCAGATCGGATGGGTGAACCGTGCCGACGACCGTGCCCGATGCGTCGCGCACCGGCACCGGCTGATACAGCTGCATGCAGCGCGCCAGCGCCGTGTCCAGCGTCATCGCCGTGGTCAGTCCGGGATCGTCCGGCCCGTATTCGCCCTCGCCCGCATGCAGAACCGAGGCCACCTTGGCATGCTGCCCCTTGGCCACATCCTTGGAAAACTCGCGCACATAGTCGTCCACCGGGCGCAGCACGATATCGGACGGCGTGCCGATCTGCACGATCTTGCCATCGCGCATGATTGCGATCCGGTCCGCCAGCTTCAGCGCCTCGGCAATGTCGTGGGTGATGAAGACGATGGATTTCTTCAACGTCGCCTGGATGCGCAGAAACTCGTCCTGCAACTGCCGCCGGATCAGCGGATCAAGCGCCGAGAACGGCTCGTCCAGAAACCAGATATCGGGGTTCACCGCCAGCGACCGGGCGATACCCACGCGCTGCCGCTGCCCACCCGACAATTGGCGCGGGAAACTGTCCTCGCGCCCGTCAAGGCCCACCAGCGAAATGACCTCCTGCGCCCGCGCACGGCGCTCCTTCTTGCCAACACCCTGCACCCGCAGCGGATAGGCCACGTTTTCTGCCACGGTCATGTGCGGGAACAGGCCGAAATGCTGGAACACCATGCCCAGCGTCTTGCGGCGCAATTCGGTCAGGCGCTTTTTCGTCGCACCGACGACATTGTCGCCTTCGATCCGGATTTCTCCGCCGGTTCCGGGCAGCAGTTGCGAGATACAGCGGATCAGTGTCGACTTGCCCGACCCCGACAGCCCCATGATGACAAAAAGCTCGCCCTCCTTGACGTCGAAATTGGCGTCCTGCACGGCGGGGATGTATCCCTTTGCGCGCAGATCACCGGCGGCCTTGTCGGCATCTCCCCCTGACCGAGACAGCGCGTCGGTCAGGGCTTTTTCCGCACCGGGGCCAAAGACCTGCCAGAGGTTCCGGCAGGCAATGGCTGGCGTTTTGGCGTCAGTCACCTATGGGACTCACTTGGTTGCGGCGTCGACAACCGGACGCCACTTGCCCTCGTTCTCGGCCATCCATGCGGCCACGACGTCTTCGACCGCGCCGCCATCGACATCGATCGCGCCCATCATCGGCTGCTGGTCCTCGACCGCCAGTTGATAGTTGGTCAGGATCTCATAGGCGGCGGGCCATTTGTCGGCCATGCCGTTCCAGCCGGCCTTGAAGATGCGCGAGGGTGAAAAATCGCAATCGTTGACCGCGTCGGGGTTCGGACCCCATGCCGGATCGTTGAAACACGCCTCTTCACCCGGCGGCAGGTCGACGAATTTCACGTCATAGGCCGACATTGCCCAATGCGGCTGCCAGAAGGTGATCAGCAGCGGCGACTTGCGCTCGGTCGAGGCGCGCAATTCGGCGATCAGCGCCCCTTCGGAACCCGCCGGAACCGCCTTGAACGGCAGGGCAAGACCGGTCATGCGGTCCGCGCCCGGCGTGCCCCAGTCAGCCGGATAATCGACCAGACGGCCCGATGGCAGCGTTTCGGCAGTGGCGAACATCTGCGCGCAGTCGGCCAGCGCTTCCCACGCCGGCAGACCGGGGCACAACTCGCCCACATGCGCCGGATAAGCGATGCCTTCCTTTGCGGCCAGGCCCAGATCGCCGATCTCGACAACGGATCCCTCGTCGATCTTCTTGGCATATTCGTCCGACACGTTGGACGACCAGATTTCCAGCGTTGCGTGAATGTCGCCATCCGCCAACGCCTGGAACTGGTTCATCATGCCCGCGGTGACATATTCCACATTGTACCCGGCGGCTTTCAGCATCTCGCCGGCGACATGCGTGGTGACGTGCTGACCGGTCCACTCGTTGATCGCCAGCTTGATCGGCTCGTCCACCGCGCCCATGTCGGCGGCATAGGCCGACCCTGCAACAGTTGCGGCAACAAGGCCGAGGCTCAGTTTCTTCATCATTTCTCTCCCAGTTGGCAAATCGGCCCTCTCGCGACCGTTCATATTCCAAGGTCTCATATTGCCGACAACTCTCGGCGCACTGCAATATGGAAACCCGGAAAAGTTCAAACCCCATCGCGCCAAAGACGACCACGCCCCGGCACCGTTTCCTCCACTCCATTCCGGACCTGCACCCCGGTCTGGTCTCTCCATGATCCTAGTCTTGCCGGTTATTGATTGACCAGTCAATCACGAATCTCACCTTCCCGTGATCCCGGCACCCCAAGATCCGCTCGGACAGCAGTTCTTGGCAGCGCTCCTGCGCCCCGATAAGCTCCCCGCAACGGCGGAGGTACATATGACACCAGAACAAGCGCATGATTTCCTCACGGAAAATTTCGCATCCTGGGTCAAGGCGCTGAATCTGACCTTTCTCGAAACCGAACCCGACCGCGTCATCACCCGCATGCCACTGACATCGGACCTTGCCCGCGTCGGCGGCATTGTCTCGGGTCAGGCGCTGGCCGCGCTGGCGGATACCACGATGGTATTCGCCGCCATCGCCCATTCGGGCCAGGTCAAACCCTACGCCACCACCGACCTGCACACCCAGTTCCTGCGGCCCGGCGTCGGCTCCGCCATCCTCTGCCGCGCGCAGGTCGTGCGCGCCGGACGCGCCCTGGTCTTCGCCCGCGCCGACATGACCGAAGAAGACAGCGGCAAGGCGGTCGCCACCGCCACCGCGACCTTCTTTGCGCCCTGATTTCCGCTTGCCAAGGCAAAGCGAAAGGAACCACTCTGACGCAGGAGGATGCCGACATGCGCCATTTCGACGAGATATTTCAACTCGCCGCCGACCGGCACGGCGGCCCGGATGCGCTGAACGAAAAACTGGTCAAACCCAAATCGGCTGCCGAGCTGGCCGCCTTGCCCGAGGACAGGTGGCTGTCGACCATCACCAAATGCGTGTTTCAGGCCGGGTTCAACTGGAAGGTCATCGAAGCCAAATGGGACGGGTTCGAAACCGCGTTCGACGGCTTCGACGTGGGCCGCTGCGCCTTCATGGACGATGAAAAATTCGACGCGCTGCTGCAGGATACCCGCATCGTGCGCAACGGCACCAAGATCGCCACGGTTCGCGACAACGCCGCCTTTCTGATGGAGCTTCGTGAACAGGGCGGCGCGGGCACGGTTCTGGGCGGCTGGCCCTCGACCGACTATGTCGGGCTGCTCGCCATGCTGGGCAAACGCGGCTCGCGTCTGGGCGGCGCCACCGCGCAATATGCCATGCGTTTTGCCGGGCGCGACAGTTTCATCCTGTCCCGTGATGTTACCGCCCGACTGGTGGCCGAAGGCGTGGTCGACAAGACGCCCACCTCGAAAAAGGCGCTGGCCGCGACGCAGGACGCGTTCAACAAATGGATGGATCAATCCGGCCGGTCACTGACCGAAATCAGCCGGGTTCTGGCCATGAGCCTGTGAAAACGTCTTGCGGCAGACCGAATGCGGGCTACTCTCGAAATCATGGTTTTACGCGCGTTTCTTGTCCTTCTTCTGTTTGCCGCCTGCGGTCGCCCCCTGACCGACACCGAACGCGACTTTGCCGCCCGTGTTCATGGCGAAAGCCTCAACCTCGACCGTGTGCGCCTGGTCGAAGGCGCGCCAGTGGCGGCGGTGACCTTCCGGCGCAACCAGCGCCCGCGCGTGACCTGCCGCGAACGCATCCTGCCGCCCCTCAAGGAAGAGATCGTAACCAGCAAACCCGCCGCCGTGGCCCTGTTCAACAAGGTCTATTTTACCCGTGACTGGTACCTTGACGATTACATGAGCGAATATCCCGACAGCCTCAACCTGGTGGCCGCCATGCTGCTGGCCCATGAACTGACCCATGTCTGGCAATGGCAGAACCGCCGCGAAACCGGATATCACCCGCTGCGTGCGGCCGCGGAACATGGTGGGGATGACGATCCTTACCTGTTCGACCTCGACGGGCCTGCCGATTTCCTCAGCTACGGGTTCGAACAGCAAGGCGCGATCATCGAGGAATATGTCTGCTGCCGCGCCCTCGCACCCGGGGCACAGCGCACCAAACGCCTGCACGCCATGCTCAGCCAGTCGATGCAGGTGGCCGATCTGCCGCAATCGCGCGAAACCGACGTGGTCATTCCGTGGAGCGGCGCGGAAATTCAGGGCATCTGCGACTGATCGTTCAGCCGCTGACCTGAATGCTTTCCAGATAGGCCAGCAAGGCGGCCAACGGGCGCGGCGTGGGCGTCAGCACCCCATTCACTTCGACCGGCACCAGCTCTCCCTCCAGCAGCCCGCCGAATTCCGGCATGATGTCGGGCGACACCCTGCCACGCCCGTAACCATCGATCTGCGACATCACCTCGGCGCGCGGGAACGTCCCGCCATTGCGCTCCGCAATCCGCGTCAGATCGGGCGCGACCTGGCCTTCGGCCAGTGTCCCGCCCCGCCCGTCGTAATCGTGGCAGGCCGTGCAGTTGGCGGCAAAAATCGCCTCGCCCTCGGACGGCGTCGGCATCCTTGGCTCCGGTGTGCAGGCGGCCAGAATCAAAACCCCTGCCAATCCAATGCCCGTGATACGCATGCTCTTAGCTACCCTGCAGTGTTTTCAGATACTCGACCAGATCGGCAATCGGCTCGCTGGTCAGGATCGGCTGCCCGGCAGGCGTCTTGATCGCCACGTCATTACCCTCGAAATAGGGGCCGTAAACCGGCATCGGGCTGCCGTGGCTGACCAGCGGGTCGCGCCCGTCGATGCGGCGCACCACGCGCTCGGTCGGAAACTCGCCGTCCGCGCCCTGCAAGGCGGTCAGGTCTACCGGCTGGATGATCAGCACCCCGGCCATTGGCCCGTGCCCCGTCGCCTCGATGCCGTGACAGGTGGCGCAATGGTGGCGATAGATTTCGGCCCCGCGTTCGGCATCCTGCGCCGCGACAGGCGCCGCCAGGGCAATACCTGCGGCCATTGCATATCCAAGAACTGTCCTCATCGATCCGTCTCCACATCTGATCTGCGCAATTGCAGGCTTGCCCACAACCGGGAGTATCACAATGATCCAGATCAACGATTTACGGGCAGAAGGGATTCGGGCATGACACAATACGCAGCAATCATGTTGGCCGCAGGGATCGGTATCCCGATCCTCGCCGCACTGAACGCCGCTTTGGGCAAGCTGATCGGCTCGCCAACCGCTGCCGCGGTCGTTCTTTTTGCCGTGGCCCTTGGCGCCTCGGCGCTGGTCATGCTGCTGTTCCCCGGCCCGCAGGCGCTGGCCAAGGTCGCCTCCAGCCCCAAACACCTGCTGCTTGGCGGCCTGCTGGTGGCCTTCTACGTGCTGTCCATCACCCATGTCGCGCCGCATTTCGGCGTCGGCAATGCGGTGTTCTTCGTGCTGCTCGGGCAATTGCTCAGCACCGCCGCCATCGATCACTATGGCCTGTTCGGCGCACAGGTCACCCCACTGACCCTGATGCGCGCTGGCGGTATCGCGGTCATGGCCATTGGCGTTGCGATCACTCAGCTGGCCTGAGAACGCCCGCCTCCAGCCGCACGACGCGATCCATCCGTGCGGCCAGGTCCATGTTGTGCGTCGCGATCAGCGCGGACAACCCATTGCCGCGCACCAGATCCATCAGCGCGTCGAACACCTGATCCGAGGTCTCGGGGTCCAGGTTGCCCGTCGGCTCGTCCGCCAGCAACACCCGCGGCGCATTCGCCAGCGCGCGGCAAAAGGCCACCCGCTGCTGCTCGCCCCCGGACAAAGCTGCCGGGCGATGCCCCGCACGCCCCGCCACGCCGACGCGCCCCAGCAGATCCATCGCCCGCGCCTCAGCCTCCTTTTCGGACACGCCGTTTGCCAGCTGCGGCAAGGTGATGTTTTCCAGGGCCGTGAACTCGGGCAGCAGATGGTGGAACTGATAGACGAACCCGACATCCCGCCGCCGGATCGCCGTGCGCGTCCGGTCGCCCTTGCCGCTGGCCGCCTGGCCCGCGACCTCGACCGTCCCGGTGTCCGGCGTATCGAGCAGCCCGGCAATATGCAAAAGCGTCGACTTGCCCGCCCCCGACGGCGCCACCAGCGCCACCGCCTCGCCCGCGCGCAACTCCAGATCGGCACCGCGCAGAACCTGCACCTCACCCGGCGTGCCCTGCAGATAAGTCTTGGTCAGGCCGTCCAGCCGCAAAGTCACGTCATTCATAGCGCAACGCCTCGACCGGATTCAGCCGCGCCGCACGGCGGGCCGGGAAATAGGTGACGAAAAACGACAGCCCCAGCGACAGCCCCACCGCCTTGAGTACATCCCCCAGATGCAACTCGGCCGGCAGCGCGTATATCCCCCGGATCGCCGGGTCCCAGACCCCGCCGCCCATCGCGAAGTTCACAAAGGAAAAGATCGGATCGATATACAGCGCGAACAGGCACCCCAGGATCACTCCCATCGCGGTGCCGATCATCCCCGTGAACGCCCCGCAGATGAAAAACACCCGCAGCACCGAACCCTCGCTCAACCCGATGGTGCGCAGGATGCCGATATCGCGCCCCTTGTTCTTGACCAGCATGATCAGGCCCGACACGATATTCATCGCCGCGATCAGCACCAGGATCGACAGGATGATGAACATAACGTTGTCCTCAACCTCCAAAGCCCGCAGAAACCCGCCCGAGGAATCCTTCCACGTCCAGATCTGCATCCGCTCTCCGGCAGCATCATAGAGCGGCAGGATCATCGGATCCAACTCTTCCGGGGCTTCGACCATTACTTCAATTTCATCCGCCAACTCTTCGCGGTTAAAGAATTTTTGTGCCTCACCAAATGGCAGATAGGCCCGCGTCCGGTCTATGTCATACCGCCCCGCCGAAAACACATAGACAACCTCATAGGCGTTCACACGAGGCGACACCCCGAACGCCGTCCTGACCCCGTTGGGCGAGGTCAGCTTGACCCGGTCGCCAACCGTTGCACCGATGGCGCGTGCCACGCCCGAGCCGATGGCGATGCCTTCATCGAACCGGGCAAGATCGCCATACGCATCCTCACTTTGTGCAATCCCCGGCAGCTTCAGCAGGTCATCCTTGCGAATGCCGAATATCTGCACACCCGAACTTGCCTCGCGATTGGTAATCAGCACTTCACCCTTGACCAGCGGCGCCGCGCTGACGACGCCCGGAACCTGCGCCACCCGCTGCGCAATCGCGTCAAACTCCTTGATCGTCCGGTCCACCCGCCCCTGCGCATCGATCTCGCCTGCGCTGTACAGGGTGACATGCGCGTTCGCCCCCAGAATGGTACCGACGAACTCCGACCGGAACCCCGACCGAACCGCCAGCGTCGCAATCAGCGCGAACACCGCCAGCGTGATGCCGATCAACGAGATCCAGGTCATCACGCTGACCCCGCCCTCGGCCCGCCGGGCGCGCAGATACCGCCAGGCGATCTTCCATTCGAATGGCGCAAAAGGAGGTGGGGTGCCGGTCATGAAATCTCCGCGGGTTTGCGTGCCGGACCCTCGTTCGATCACAGCCGATGGTCAAGGGAAGAGTTTGCGCAGGGCGCAATGTTGTCAGCCGGATACTGCCGATACCCGCGCCAGGACCGCCCGCGCGGTGTCCCGGTCACAAATTCCCCGCGCCTCGAGCGCGGCAAAGACACGCGCTCGCATATCCTCGGACAAGGCCGCAAAGGCCCGGGTGTCCAGCCCAAAGGACAAGGTTTCCACCCGTTCCAGCCGATCGATCTCAGCCGCCACCTGCTCGGGCGAATTGGTCGGCCAAAGCTCCGCATTCCGGCGCATGGTTTCCTCGAACCCGGCGCGGATATCGCCATATTCCCCCAGGCAAAAGGCGTTCAGCAACATGAACTCCGACAGGTTGCGCCGCGACGCGAACAGGCCCTGCACCGAATGGTACCGCGCCTCGATATCTCCGCACAGATCCTGCGCCAATTGACGCCTGACCGGAAACGGCATCGAAAATGTCGTTGTCCGGACAGTGTCCGGATTTGCCGCCTGCATGCCCAGCGCATTCAGGCTCTCGCGCCACCACGCCCGGTGACACTCGTTTTCGGGCCGAAGGAATGTCAGTTTGCCCCTGACGTCGCTGGTAAAGAAATCCTCTGCCGTCACCGGACGCAGGAACAGGTTCTGGGTGTCCAGAATAACCACTCGCTCGCATGGTGCCCGCGCCGCCGCCGCCAGATTAAGCGCCTGCTGCATACGATAGCCGTCGTTGCCCCGCCAGCCCTCACGCAACAGGTCATCCCCGCGCAGAATACGCAGTTTGGCCGCCAAGGGACCATAGGCGGCCAGCAACGGCTCCAGCGCCCGTTCAAGCACGGCCTCGTTGCAGTCGTTCATCACGACCTGGATCGACCCGACCTGACCCGTGTCCAGAAACCGGGCCATCGACAGGGCCTGAAGCTCCAGCAATGGGTAGTCTCGCGAATAGACCACCGTCACGAAACTCATCGCCATGCCGTTCTGCCCGTATCCATTGCAACCGGCGCGCGACGCCGCTCTGTTCACCTTTCACACCTGCAGCGTCAGGCGCGACAATTCAAGTGTCACCGCAAATGCCCGGCCAATCAGGCGCCAAGGATTGTCCCCAGAACACAAACAATTCGTTTCCGGTTGCGCTAACTGACTTCCAAATGCAACGCTCCTCGAGTAATTTTATTTCACTGTTTGACCGGATAGGGAAATTTTGACACCCTGCTCCGGGGGATTAATGAGTTTAGAGCGGGAGACGCTCATGAGTTATGAAGAACGAATTCAACCCGTAGGCCCATCGGGGCCGAACCACGCCTCAACTCAACTGGATTGCGAAACCGCCGCCCTTCTTCGCGCGGCGATCCGACCGGATTTCGAAAACGCCGCCAGTTGGACAACACTCAGGGACACGTTGCGCGCCAAGGGTTACCGGCTGGTTTTCCGGCAGGGTCGGCTCTGCATCACCGACCGGACAACCGGCGGCAGGATCTGTGGGCTGCGTTTTCTCGGCATCGAATTACGCGATCTGGTGCGGCGGTTCGGTCGCCCCATCGTCGTGGCCCTGCCCGGCAGCAACGCAGATGGCGATCTGATCGCCGCGCGACCGGCGCATCCGTCCTGAGCGTCGGCGACACGCCAAGGCAACCCCGCTGCGGTTACCGCTCGGGGTTCGCTGCTTCTTTCTGGTTGCAAGTACCCCAGAGAGTTTGAGGGACAGCGTCCCTCAATCCAAGATCGAAAAGAGCGCGCCGAAGGCGCTCAATCCGAAAACCGCAAGGCTCAGAATTTCCGCCAGGGCTGCAAATTGCGCCGGATGGTCTTGAACAGACTGTGCCGCGCCGCCGCGCGCAGCGCCTCCGATTGCCCCCGCCGCCGCAAGACGTCCAGCACCAGGGCCGCCGGCATGTGCCCCCGCTTGTAGAACCTTACAAAATCCTCAACAGTCAGTCCCTTGGCCGAGGAATACCCGTCAAAGAACTTCATCCAGATCCTTGCATAATCCTGCGCGGTCCGCTCATCGTCTCCCGACACTCCCCGGGTCCAGAACAACGATACCGGATGTTCCAGCCGCTCGCCGCGATATCCCGCTGCGATCATCCGCAGCATCATGTCGTAATCTGCCGCCACCGGAAAACTCAGGTCATGCCCGCCCAGTGCCAGAAACACCTCGCGGCGGATGAACACCGAGTTGTGGCAGAACGGCATCCGCTGCAACACAGCCTTCAGCGACATCCGGTTCTGGATGTGAATCCCGCCCGCGCCCATCTGCTGTGCCGTCGCGCCAAACAGGAAATCCGGCCGCGAAGCCTCCAACGCGTCAGCCGCCGCATTCAGTACATCGTCCGAGGCCAGCGCGTCATCCGAGTTCAGAAACAGCACATAATCCCCCCGCGCCGCCGCAACGGCGCGGTTCATGGCGTCGTACAATCCGGCATCTTGGGTGCTTTGAATGCGTACAAACCGGTCAATTCGGGTGTACTCCCGAATGAAGTCGATTGTACCATCGGTCGAGGCCCCGTCCTGGATCACATGCTCGAACCGGGCACAATCCTGCCGCCTCAGGCATGCGACAACCTCGCGAAAACTGTCGCCGCGCCCCTGGGACAGCAGGTTGTACGTGGCCGTGATCACCGAGATCAGCGGCCCGTCACTCTGCTCAGGCAATGCCTTCATAAATGCCCGCAAGCTTGGTGACCGCCTGTTCCGGGCTCAGCTCCTCGCTTTCCCCGGTGCGGCGACAGGTGAGTTCGACCACCCCGTTCTTGAGCCCGCGAGGCCCGACCGTGATCCGCCACGGCAAGCCGATCAGGTCCATGGTGGCGAACTTGCCGCCCGCCCGCTCGTTTCGGTCATCGTAAAGCGGGTCAAGACCCAGATGCGTCAACGCCCCATAGAGTTTTTCACAGGCCGCGTCGGCCGCGTCATCGCCCTGTTTCAGGTTGACGATACCGCAATGGAACGGCGTCACGCCTTCGGGCCAGATGATGCCCTTGTCGTCGTGGCTGGCCTCGATGATCGCGCCGATCAGGCGGCTGACACCGATGCCGTGGCTGCCCATATGTACCGGCACCGATTTTCCGTCGGGGCCTTGTACAGTTGCCCCCATCGGCTCGGAATACTTGGTACCGAAATAGAAGATCTGCCCCACCTCGATCCCCCGCGCCGACCGCCTGCGCCCTTCGGGGATCTGGTTGAACAGCGCCTCGTCATGGGTTTCATCGGTCCGGGCATAGAGCGAAGTAAACTCCTCCAGCACCGCCTGACACTGGGCCTTGTCGTCATAGTCGATCTCGCGCTGCCCCAGCCGAATATCGGTGACCTGGCTGTCATAGAACACCTCGGATTCACCGGTTTCGGCCAGCACCAGGAATTCATGAGTATCGTCCCCACCGATCGGCCCCGAGTCAGCACGCATCGGGATGGCCTGCAGGCCCATGCGCTCGTAGGTGCGCAGATAGCTGACGAGATGGCGGTTATAGGCGTGCAGCGCATCCTCTTTGGTCAGGTCAAAGTTGTAGCCATCCTTCATCAGGAATTCGCGCCCCCGCATCACACCGAAGCGCGGGCGGATTTCGTCGCGGAATTTCCACTGAATCTGATAAAGCGTCAGCGGCAGGTCCTTGTAGCTGCTTACGTGGCCACGGAAGATATCGGTCACCAGTTCCTCGGCCGTCGGCGTATATAGCATGTCGCGTCCGTGCCGATCCTGCATCCGCAGCATTTCCTGGCCGTAGTCATCATATCGCCCGGACTCGCGCCACAGATCCGCCGATTGCAGGATCGGCATCTGGATGGCGATATGCCCTGCCCGCGCCTGCTCTTCATGCACGATGTTTTCCAGTTTGCGCAGAACCTTGAAGCCAAGCGGCAGCCAGGAATAGATACCGGCGGCGGCCTGCTTAATCATCCCTGCCCGCAGCATCAGGCGATGGCTGACGATTTGGGCCTCGGACGGGTTTTCCTTGAGAACAGGCAGGAAATAGCGGGACAGACGCATAGGCAATCCTCTTTGGCAAGCGAAAGCCCGAACGCTCTACGCGATCCACAAACCCGAGGCAAGGCAGCACGTCATTGCGGCTTGCGGATCGTCAAGGTGTAGGAATTCACAGATTTTGCATTCTGCTTCATGCTTCAACACCGTTCAATTTGGCAGGCAGAGCAATGTGCGACATTGCCTTAGGGTAATTACCCGTAGCCAAGGAACGGGTTGCATCAAACCCACGCATCGGCCAAGAACTGAAGAAGGAAAGCGGTAACGGGAACAAAACCATGGCTTTGCCCGTCAGGGACCAACTCAGATACTGGGGCATTGCAGCGGTGGTTTTTGTCGCAGCTTTGTGGTTGCTGGGCGACGTGCTGTTGCCATTCGTGATCGGGGGAGCCATCGCCTACTTCCTTGATCCGGTTGCCGACCGGCTGGAACGTATGGGGTTGTCACGGTCGGCTGCAACGGCGGCCATAACGATTTTGTCGGTGCTGGTTTTTGTTTTGATGTTTCTGATGGTGGTTCCAGCGTTGATCACGCAGCTGATCGATCTGGTCGAGATTTTGCCGTCGCTATTCAAAGATCTGCGCAGTTTCATTGAAAAACAGTTTCCCTCGCTGCTCGACCAACATTCCAATACCCACCAGTTTCTCGTCTCAGTCGGTGAGACCCTGAAATCCAAGACCGGCGATGTGCTGCAAACCGTGGTGGCGTCGCTCGGCTCGGCGATCAATGTAGTTATCCTGCTGGTCATCGTGCCAGTGGTGGCGGTCTATTTGCTGCTTGACTGGGATCGAATGATCGAGCGCATAGACCAGCTTTTGCCGATGGACCACGCCCCCGTGATCAGGCGGCTCGCGAGAGAAATCGATCAGGTTCTGGCCTCGTTCGTGCGCGGGATGGGGACGGTCTGTCTGATTCTTGGCACATATTATGCTGTTGCCCTCATGATTGTCGGGCTGCAATTCGGGCTGATCGTAGGATTCATCGCAGGGCTTGTGACCTTCATCCCATATCTGGGAGCGCTGATCGGCGGGTCTTTAGCCATCGGGCTGGCCCTGTTTCAGTTCTGGGGCGACTGGGCCTCAATCGGGTTGGTTGCGGGCATCTTTGCTGCCGGCCAGATTGCCGAGGGCAATTTTCTGACCCCGAAACTCGTGGGCAGTTCAGTCGGCCTGCATCCTGTGTGGCTTCTGCTGGCGCTTTCGGTATTCGGCGCACTCTTCGGCTTTGTCGGGATGCTGATCGCGGTTCCGGTTGCCGCTGCACTTGGGGTACTGGCACGTTTCGGCGCGGGACAATATCTGACAAGTCGCCTTTATCTGGGGCTGACCGCACAGGATCAGGACGACGACTGAATGGCCGAGCAACTCAGCTTTGACCTCCCGGCCAAGACGGCACTGGGGCGCGAGGATTTCTTTGTCTCGCCAGCAAATGCACTGGCGGTTGCGATGATCTCCGCCTCGACCTGGCCGGGAAACAAACTGGTACTGACCGGGCCTGAAGGGGCGGGCAAAACCCATCTGGCGCATGTCTGGGCCGGCGAGAGAGGCGCGCGCATCGTTCACGCATCTGACCTGCGGCACGAAGAGGTGCCGGAACTGGCGCAGCACCCTGTTGCCGTCGAGGACGTGCCTGATATTGCTAGTGACATCGAGTGTCAGAAAACGCTGTTCCACCTGCACAATCTGGCTCTGGCCGAAGGCAGGTCGCTCTTGATGACTGGCCGTTTGCCCCCTGTCTTGTGGGCACTGCCGCTGGCCGATCTGCAAAGTCGCATCCAAGGTGCGCATCACGTGGCGCTTGACCCGCCCGACGACGCACTCTTGGGCGCGGTTCTGGCCAAGCTCTTTGTCGACCGCCAGCTCAATCCCGGCCCCGATGTCATATCGTATCTCGTCAAACACATGGACCGCCGGTTCGCATCCGCTTCTGAAGTGGTAGACCAGCTTGACCGCCTCGCACTGGCAGAAAAACGCGAAATCACGCGCGCCCTGGCTGTCAGGGTGCTCAACTATGACGCAGGCCAGGGATGATCCTGCAATTGACCCTATCCCGGCGATTTCGCATCCTGCCGACGCCATGACCGGGGGAGAGATGGAAAAACCAATCGCAACCACCGCGCCAGATTGGGGACCCTTCGGAAGGCCCCTGTTCGACGACCCAAGCGCACGCGCCTTGTCGCGCGTTGGGGTCGTTGACGTCGGGTCGAACTCGGTCCGGATGGTCGTGTTCGATGGCGCGGCCAGGTCGCCCGCGTATTTCTACAACGAAAAGGTCATGTGCGCGTTGGGTGCAGGCCTGTCGGAATCCGGACGCCTGAACCCTGAAGGCCGAACCCGCGCCCTTGCGGCCTTGCGTCGGTTCAAACACCTGTCGCGCGATCTGGACATGCCGCCCTTGCACGTCGTTGCCACCGCTGCGGTCCGCGAAGCCGAGGACGGGCCAGAGTTTTGCGCCGAGGTCCAGCGGGAAACCGGCCTGAACATCGAGGTCATCAACGGCGAGGAAGAGGCCCGGCTGTCTGCGCAGGGCGTTTTGCTGGGTTGGCCCGGCGCCTATGGACTGATCTGCGACATGGGCGGCTCGTCCATGGAGTTGGCAGAGATCGGCGGCGGAAAAGTCGGTCGCCGCCTTACCTCTCCGCTTGGGCCTCTGAAGCTGCGTGATATCAAGGGCGGACGTCGCGGCCGCAAGGACCACATCAAGCAGGTGATGGAACAGCTGCGAGATCAGTTAGGCCCACAACGGGACCGCCTGTTTCTGGTTGGTGGCAGTTGGCGCGCTTTTGCCCGGATCGACATGGCGCGGCGCGGTTACCCGTTGAAGGTTCTGCATGAATACCGAATGAGCACCAAACAGGTGCGCGCCACCATCAAGTTCATCGAAAACTCAGACCCGGAAAAGCTGCGTGCAAAGGCGGGCGTTTCCGGCTCGCGCATGGCGCTGGTCCCCTATGCAATGGACGTTCTTGCCCGCCTGATCCGCACCTTCAAGCCCAAGGATATCGCCATTTCCAGCTATGGAATCCGCGAGGGTCTGCTTTATGAACAGATGCCGCAACGCCTGCGCGACCGCGATCCACTGATTGAGGCGAGCTATTTCGCGGAATCCAAAGACGCCCGCCTGCCGGGTTTTGGCAAGTACCTGTTCGAATTCGTGATGCCCCTGTTCAAATCGGTGCCGCCTGCCAGAGTGAGGCTGATCAAGGCGGCATGTCTTCTGCATGACGTGTCCTGGCGGGCGCATCCCGACTATCGGGCCGAGATTTGCTTCGACAACGTCACACGCGCAAACCTTGGCGGTCTGAAGCACTCTGAACGGATATTCATCGGCCTCGCGTTGCAGCACCGCTACCGCAACAAACGCGACAAGGCTCAATTCGACCCGCTATACGCTCTTCTGGATGAAAAGGGTCAAAAACAGGCCGAGATTTTGGGCAAGGCGATGCGGTTCGGGGCCATGCTTTGGATGCAGCACGAGGTGAGAATGGGGCAACTCAGGTTTTATCCGAAAAAGCTGGAGCTTGAGCTTGTGCTGCCCAAGGAAACCGTGCCGCTTTTCAGCGAAATTGCCGCTGCGAGACTCGATTCACTGGCCGAGGCGCTGAGTGCCAAGGTCCGCATCATCGTTAAAGACTGAACCTTTCTCAGATGTCGATTTCCGGACCGGGGGCCGTTTTGTCCTGCGGCGGTTCCTGTTCTTCCTCAGGGGTCTCGGACTGTGGTTTTCTGCGTATGATGATGTCTCCGTTCGGCAGCATTTCAGGCACTTCGTAAACACTCCAATCCTGAATGTTGCGCGCCAGATCGGCAAGTGCCGGGCCCATCTCTTCCATGAAGGATCGCATAGAGGGGCCAAGCTGCTGTGTCAGGTCACGCAGATTGTCCAGTGTCGGCTCCATCTCTTTCCTCAACCCTTCAAAGAACAGTTCAGCCCCCTGCTCCATCAGTGATTTTCCGGTCTCTTCTTCGGCAAGCACAGGAACCGGCGCCAGGACAATTGCGGTGATGACAAGGACAGATCGCATCCAGTGAATATAGGGCGCGCCATCCATGCGTTCAAAGGTCATATCTGAATATCCAATGTCACGGGGAAATGATCGGATGCGGTTAGCAAGGCATCGCGGAGCTCCGGAACGTTCCAGCAATCTGGATCGTCAAATGGATGCCAGATACGCCAAACCGGGTCTTTGTCTCGCAGGCCGGGGCTGATCATGATGTAGTCGAGCAGAGCCTGAAGAAAGCGCCCGTCGCCCGGCATCTGGAACCGCGCCGTCGCAGGAACCGCCCCCGGCCTTAGTTGGCTCGCCTTGGCCGCATGGGGGTCGAACAACCCGGCGTCCAGAAGAATCTCGACCGAAGAACGACCAAAAAGGTGTTCGAATTCATCCAACCCCGGACCGTCGTTCATGTCGCCCAGCAAGATGACCTCTTCGCAAGCATCCAGATGCTGTTCAATACGCTGCTTAAGCCAGATCGCCTGGGCCAGTTGCTTGCGCCGGTTTGCGATAGAAATCTGTATTGCCTCGTCGCGCCTTTGTGCGCCATGGGGTGCTTTGGATTTCAGGTGTGCGCCGATCAGCCGCAGGTCATTGCCCGCCTTGGTTCGGATTGCAAGTTCGATGGGAGGTTTGGAAAACCGGATCAGATCTTGGGTGGCGTCAATGTCGAGGTCGATCCGGAAAACACTGTCAAAGCGGGGGGCCTCCGTGCTGCCTTTCTTGCCGGTCTCCTCTCCTTTCGGGTCATGTCGCGCTTGCAATGCATCGGGATCATAAAGCAAAGCCAATTCCTGATGCGTTTCGTTGGCAAATCCCATGACCGCGCGTTGGGTCCGAAGATCGAAAGTTGCGGCAAACTCCTGCAGGGCACGCACGGTATTCTGCGTTCGACCGGTGTTAGGAGCTTCGACGACAAGGATGGCATCAGCATCCAGCGCTGTCATCACCTTGGCCACGGCCTCGACCTGCTGGGCCTTGGTCACGTCGTGCCGTCCCGACCAGCTGTCATCAACGATCAGATGGTCATCCCTGTCAAAGAGATTGGCGAACCATTCCACGTTATAGGTCGCCAACCGCATCGTCTTAAACCCTTGCGCCGTTGATCTCGTCCCAGGCGCGATTGATATCAACCATCTTCTTCTCGGCCAATCGCACCGCCTCTTCCGGAACGCCTCGGGCCATCATAGCATCCGGGTGCGTGTCGCGCACAAGCTGTCGCCATACCTTTCGGATTTCCGCCAGCGGCATGTCGGAGGGAACACCAAGGACTGTGTAGGGGTCGGTCGGCGCATCTGGAACGAAACGGGCGCGCAGGGCTTTGAATTGGGCGTCTGTTTGCCCGAATATCCGGCTGACCTCTTCGAGAAACTCGTTCTCGCCAGGGTGATAGAACCCGTCGGCCAAGGCGATGTGGAACAACCCTTCCATCAAGTCGCAGAGCGTGGTGCTGTCCTCGGAGAACATCTTTTGTATGTTTCGCGCATAGTCCTGAAAGCCCGCTACATCTGTGCGCGCCATGTTGAACACACGTGCTGCGCCTGCCTCGTCCTCGGGGGCGATTCTGAAGACTTCCCGAAACGCCGTCACCTCGTCGCGCGTCACCTGCCCGTCGGCTTTTGCCATTTTGGCGCCAAGGGCAATGACAGCAATGGTGAAGGCCACCGACTTTTCAGGAGGCGTGCGCAGCCGTTCGAATACGGTGGCAAGACTTTCCCCCTGCGCCAATGCGCTCAGGGCATCTGTTATGCGGGTCCAGATCGACATGAGGCCACCCTATCCCGCGAGAGAGCCGGTGTCAGGTGCGACGAATCATACCCCAGACAGGATTTTTTGCATCAACACCAGATCAAGCCACTTTCCCCACTTTCGGCCCACCTGAGGCATCCGGCCAACCTCGCAAAACCCAATCGCCTTGTGAAAGGCGATAGCGGAAGGATTTGCGGCGGAGATGCCTGCAACCAGAACATGCACGCCATCCTTCCGTGCTTGAATTTCGAGCTGCTCCATCAAAGCGCGTCCCAATCCCTGCCCTCGCGCGTCTGAGGCAAGCAGTACCGAATGCTCGCGCGTATGAGCATAGCCGGGACCGCTTCGGAAGGGCGCATAGGTGGCAAACCCAACGCATTTTCTGTTCAGCTCCGCCACCAGATACCCCTCGCCGCGCGCTCCAATATCTGCCGCAATGCTTTCCGGGCCGCGTTCTGCCGAGGTAAACGTGATCAACGTCTCCCGTATGATGGCATTGGTTATGTCGGCAATGGCCGACGCATCTTCGGAACTTGCACGGCGGATAGTCATTCCAGAATCCGCATTCCGTGGGGCGTGTCGAACTTGGCCTTCAATCCGGGGTCGCCGGGCTCGATGTTGACCCATTTCAGTGGCCCGAGAAGGCCGGAAAGATCGTCCGCAAGCGGGTGAGACACGGTCAGTCGCCTTAGGGTACAGCCACTTTGCGTAAGCATGCCCGACGGATGCAGGTTTCCTTGCCATTCGATGAGCGCCGGAAACAGGTTGTCGAAGGGCAGCGCACCAGATTCAGGAACGGCCATTTTCCATCGCAGTTCACCGCGCGACAGCCACATGGGCATACCAACCGTGTCCGGCATACGAGCCAGAATCGCATTCATGTCGGTCACGTGACAAATCCAGTTTGTCAGGCGAGGTGCACCGGAAAACCTGTCCAGATCGAACCAGCGCGGCCTGCCGGGATCGGGCGATTCGGGATCGATTGCTATAGCCTCCAGGTACAGGCCATTCGCAAGCCCTAGCAGCGTGTTGTACGTTCCGAACTTGTCATGGTGCCCGCCCGGCTGCAATTTAACTCCCAAAGCTGCCTCGACATGCTCGGTCGCATCTTCAAGTGTCGCCCCGGCGACGGCAATGTGGTCCAGTTGCATGACTTACCTCCGCTTAGGCGAACCCTAGCGTTTCGTGGGCGGCGTGCAACAGTCTGATACCTGCATCAAACAAACCAAACCAATATAGACCACAAAGCGGCAACGACAGTCGGATAGAAAGTTCCTGCAAAGCCGAATCCGCGTAAGGGTGGCGACCTGTGGTAGCCCAGCCAGAACACTACGCGCATCAAGGCGAATGACATACCGAGCACGACGGCAACGGCCCCGCCAAGAACAAGGGCGACAAACGGCCAGAGCGCCAATGCGAGCACAAGTTGTTCCACCGTATTGGTCAGCACCCGCTGGTCGATGTCGGCGGCGGAATCCGGAACAAATGTTGCGCCATCAATAATTGCGTCATCAAAGAAGCGCCGCTGGGCCGCCCGCCCAATCATGACGGCGAGAACCAGCCCCGGCAAAACAAACGCAACCGGCAGGGCCATTGGCAAAGGCAAAAATGGCAAATCCAACCGTGGCAGCAAGATGACGACAGCGAGTGCCCACAGGGCACCCGCCGCCATACCTATTAAAATGACTCCGCGCTTAGCCACGCGCTTCGCGGATCAGACGCAAGATGTCCTGTGCCGCTTCGGGAATGTTGGTACCCGGGCCAAAGATCGCCTTGACGCCCGCCTTGTGAAGGAAGTCATAATCCTGCTGCGGGATCACGCCACCGCAGATCACGATGATATCCTCAGCACCGGCTTTTTTGAGTTCTTCAACCAGTTGCGGCGCCAGCGTCTTGTGCCCCGCAGCTTGGGACGAGATGCCGACCACATGCACGTCGTTGTCGATGGCATCCTGCGCCGCCTCGGCCGGAGTCTGGAACAATGGCCCGACATCCACATCAAATCCGATATCTGCAAAGGCCGTGGCGATGACCTTGGCGCCGCGGTCGTGACCGTCCTGCCCCATCTTGACGACCAACAGGCGCGGGCGGCGCCCTTCGGCCTCGGCAAAGTCCTCGATGCTTTTCTGGATTGCCGCAAAACCCTCATCGCCCTCGTAAGCTGCGCCATACACACCGGCGAGCGTTTTCACTTCGGCGCGGTGACGTCCGAATTCCTTTTCCATCGCCATGCTGATTTCTCCTACGGATGCGCGCGCGCGCGCGGCCTCGACCGCCGCCTCGAGCAGGTTGCCGCCTCCCTTGGCGCGGCGGGTAAGTTCGTTCAGGGCTGCGATACAGGCTTCCTCATCACGGTCGGCCCGCATTTTATCAAGCCGCGCAATCTGCGCCTCGCGCACCGCTACGTTATCCACATCAAGGATATCGATCGGGTCTTCCTTTTCTTTGCGGTACTTGTTGACACCAACGATCACCTCTTCGCCGCGGTCGATCATTGCCTGACGGCGGGCTGCCGATTCCTCGATTCTGAGCTTGGGCATGCCGCTTTCGACAGCCTTGGTCATGCCGCCCATCTCTTCGACTTCCTGCATCAAGGCCCAGGCTTTTTCGATCAGTTCGTTAGTGAGGCTTTCGACATAGTAAGACCCTGCCAAAGGATCGACCACATCGGTCACGCCGGTTTCCTCCTGCAAAACGAGCTGCGTGTTGCGCGCGATACGGGCCGAAAAATCGGTCGGCAACGCAATCGCCTCATCCAGCGCGTTGGTGTGCAGCGACTGGGTGCCGCCCAACACTGCGCTCATCGCCTCATAGGCAGTGCGAATCACGTTGTTGTAGGGATCCTGTTCCTGCAGCGACACCCCCGAGGTCTGGCAATGGGTGCGTAGCATCTTTGAACGTTCGCTTTTCGCCCCGAACTCGGTCATCACCCGGTGCCACAACGTGCGCGCGGCACGGAGTTTGGCGATTTCCATGAAGAAATTCATGCCAATGGCAAAAAAGAAACTGAGCCTCCCGGCAAATTTGTCCACATCCATGCCCGCATTGATCGCCGCGCGCACGTACTCGCGCCCGTCGGCCAGCGTATAGGCCAGTTCCTGCACCAGGTTCGCCCCGGCCTCTTGCATGTGATAGCCCGAGATCGAAATCGAGTTGAACTTTGGCATCTCGTTTGATGTGAACTCGATAATGTCCGAGATGATCCGCATCGAAGGCTTGGGCGGATAGATATAAGTGTTGCGCACCATGAACTCTTTCAGAATGTCGTTCTGAATGGTCCCGGAGAGCACCGATTTGTCATGACCCTGTTCTTCGCCCGCAACGATGAAGCTGGCGAGAACCGGAACGACAGCGCCGTTCATTGTCATCGACACCGACACCTTGTCGAGCGGGATGCCGTCGAACAGAATTTTCATGTCTTCGACGCTGTCGATAGCCACACCGGCCTTGCCCACATCGCCCACCACTCGAGGGTGGTCACTGTCGTAACCGCGGTGAGTAGCCAGATCGAAGGCCACTGAAACACCTTGCTGACCAGCTGCCAGATTACGGCGGTAAAAGGCGTTCGATTCCTCGGCCGTCGAAAAACCGGCATATTGCCGGATCGTCCATGGGCGGCCTGCATACATGGTTGCCTTGACGCCACGAGTGAAAGGGCCAAATCCCGGCAACGTGCCCATATGCGCCAGCTCTGCCGTATCCGCTTCGGTATAGAGCGGTTTGACCTTGATCCCTTCCAGAGTCGTCTTGTCAAGGTCTTCAACGGGTCGGCCGCGCAGTTCCTTTTCGGCCAGCGCGCGCCAGTCGTCGGTTTTGGTCATGATGTCTTCCTCTTGTGGATATCGGTCGCGACAGGAGATGCCCCGTCAGGTTTTGTTTCCTGGCCCTCGATCAGAACGGCGAGCCCATTGGCGCCACCGGCAAGCCAGTCCAGGTCAGCGGTGTGGGCCACGTTCAGCACGGCGGACTGTTCCAGAGTGAAAGGGGATGCGGCGAGCAAATTCTCGGGATCTTCCGGAATGCAGGTCGTGGGGCGCCAGGGGCGCTCGGCCGCGTTCAAATGCTTGGCCCTATGGGCCACTGGTGTGGGTCGCCCAATCATATGTGCAAATTGCAAATCCGGATGACCGGCATAGCTTTCATATGGCAGAATCGACAGGCGGACACCGGGAGCAGCCAATGCGACATCAGTGATGACTTCTCGCCAACTGCGCTTGTTCTTGGCCAACCAGTCTAGAATAACTGGTCCCGGCATCGTTCGACCTTTTTGCAATTGAAACGCAAGGACCGACGCCCAATAGTCCTCCAGTTGACGGATATTCAGTACGATATCCGTCACGCCGCCGTCGAAGAATCCGGCAAAAACAGAAAGCCGCGCGCCAGCTGCTGGATACAGGGTTGCTTCTCTGAGGCTCTGCCCCATTGTCCCAAGGATATTCTCGTCACTCACAATGAGACATTGGATCCCACGTTTTGCCGCGCGTTTGGATTGCACCCTGATACGCTCCGCAGCCGCTTCGCGGACTTGAGTAGCGATTTCCGTGTTTCCAAATCCTGGGCACAACTTGTTCCGAATCCTCGGAGGCCCCCAGAAGCCGATTCCGTTTTGCTCAAGAAACTCCGAGTTATCGCGCAGGTAGTGTTGGAAACTCGTCGTGGCACAGCGATGAGCGCCGAGGTGAAGAATGACGCGCAGCCTTTGGTCGCCTATCCCATCATGTGACTGCCGATGCTCTGAAAGGGGACTATTCACAGTCATGTCCACCCCTTTCGATAAGACCATTCCCGTTTTTTTTCGCAGGCGCGTCCATTTCTTCAGTCGCAATCGCCAACATAGCCTCTATATTCAATCGAACAGGAGGCCGAATGAGACGCACGCTAGCTGTTGTTTTTTCTGCACTTATCCCCTTCGCTGCATTTGCGGCGGATGGCACTTTACCAGCGGAGGACGAGCTGATCCGTCCCGCCAGCAATAGCGACCTGACCGAGTTCTTGTGGGTCAAGCGTCCCATTGTGATCTTTGCCGACACACCTGCCGATCCCCGGTTCCAGCAACAGATCGACATGTTGCAACAAGGCGAAGCGATGCTGCGTGACCGCGATGTCGTAGTCTTGACCGACACCAATCCCCAAGAGCGCACACCTGTACGCAACAAGCTGCGTCCGCGTGGATTCCAGATGGTTCTGGTAGACAAGGACGGCGAGGTAAAGCTGCGTAAGCCCACGCCATGGAGCGTACGCGAGATTAGCCGGTCGATCGACAAGACCCCCATGCGCGAACGGGAAATCCGCGACCGGCGCGAAAGCAACTGACTCTCGCACCGGGTCGTCAAATCCCATTCAGGCAAGACGGTTTTGCCGCGTTTCACGGTGTTACCCTTTCTTCACAGTGAGAGACCTGGGTTGCCCGGTCACTCGAATTCCATGATCACTTCGTCGACAGCCAGGCTGTCTCCGGGATCGGCGTTGATCTTGGCGACGGTCCCTTTCTTTTCGGCGCGAAGAATATTTTCCATCTTCATCGCCTCGATGGTGCACAGCGCCTGACCTTCCTGCACTTCCTGGCCCACCTCGACGTCGACCTTCACGACAAGACCAGGCATCGGGCAAAGCAGCATTTTGGATGTGTCCGGTGGAAGTTTCTCGGGCATCAGGCGCGCCAATTCCGCCTGACGCGGCGTTCGCACATGCACCTTGAGATCCGCACCCCGGTTGCGGATGCGGAAACCGCCCGAGATTTTTCCGACTTTCAGAACAAGCGGTGTCCCATTGACATCCAACGTTGCCAGTTGATCCCCAGGCGTCCAGTCCGAAGCCACGCGATAGGACCCACCGCCTTCGAATGTTACTGTCGAACCAGCCGGATCCGCGTCGATTACGACGTTGTAATCAAGCCCCTGAAGGCTGACCGTCCAGTCAGTGCCCACTTTGCGTTCGTGGTTGTCCATTCGCCCAGAAACCCGAGTTCTGCGAATTTCGGCAACACGGTGCATTGCCGCGCTGGCTGCCGCGATACGGCGCAGATCATCTTCGTGCAGTGTTACGCCTTCGAATCCGTCGGGATATTCTTCGGCGATGAAAGCGGTGGTCATGTCACCTTCGACGAATTTGGGATGATCCATCACCGCACTCAGGAAGGGCAGGTTGTGGCCGATCCCCTCGACTTCGAACCCGTCGAGCGCCACACGCATCGCTTCGATGGCCTGTTCACGCGTTGGTGCCCAAGTGCACAGTTTGGCGATCATCGGGTCGTAGTACATCGAAATCTCGCCGCCCTCGTAGACCCCGGTGTCATTGCGCACCGCCGTTACACCTTCGGGTGCGTCCCCCTGCCATTTGCCGTGGGCCAGCAACGGACCTGCGGCTGTCTCGGCAGGTGGGCGATAGCGGGTCAACCGACCGATGGACGGCAGGAAGTTCCGATACGGGTCTTCGGCATACAGCCGGTTTTCGATGGCCCAGCCGTTCAGTTTCACGTCATCCTGTGTGATCGACAACGGCTCGCCCGCCGCCACACGGATCATCTGTTCCACAAGATCGACACCGGTGATCAGCTCGGTCACAGGGTGTTCTACCTGCAGGCGGGTGTTCATCTCGAGGAAATAGAAGTTCTTTTTCCCGTCCACGATGAATTCAACCGTGCCCGCACTGGAATATCCGACGGCCTTGGCCAGCGCGACTGCTTGTTCGCCCATCGCCTTGCGCGTTTCGGGATCAAGGAACGGCGACGGCGCCTCTTCGACAACTTTCTGGTTACGGCGTTGGATCGAGCATTCGCGTTCACCCAGATAGATGCCGTTGCCATGGCTGTCGCAAAGCACCTGGATTTCGATATGGCGCGGCTGGGTCACGAATTTCTCGATGAAAATCCGATCATCTCCGAAAGAGTTTGCCGCCTCGTTCCTTGACGACTGAAAGCCTTCGCGTGCCTCGGTGTCGTTCCAGGCGATCCGCATCCCCTTGCCGCCGCCACCGGCGCTGGCCTTGATCATGACCGGATAGCCGATCTCATTTGAAATCTTGACGGCCTCCTCCGCATCTTCGATGAGGCCCATGTAACCGGGAACGGTCGAGACATTTGCATCCTGAGCGATCTTCTTGGAGGTGATCTTGTCCCCCATGGCCTCGATCGCACCTTTGGGAGGGCCGACAAAGGCCACACCTTCGGCCTCGAGAGCCTCGGCAAACTTGGAGTTCTCTGACAGGAAGCCATAGCCCGGATGTACCGCCTGCGCCCCAGTTTCGCGAATGGCGTTCATTACATTGTCGATCACGATATAGGATTGGTTTGCCGGTGGCGGCCCGATGTGTACAGCCTCGTCGGCCATTTGAACATGCAAGGCCTGCTTGTCGGCGTCCGAATAGATGGCGACTGTTGCGATACCCATCTTTCTGGCAGTTTTCATAACCCGGCAGGCAATCTCGCCCCGGTTGGCGATCAGGATCTTGTTGAACATGGAATGTCCTTTGTCTTGGGATGTTTCAAATGCAAAACGCCGCTTCGGACAATATGGTCCGAAACGGCGTTCCACAGTGATTTCGGTTGGCCGGGATGTCCGACCTTAACTACAATCTGCTGATCAGCAGCTTTTCTGCACTTCGCAATACAGCAGGTTTCCTGCCGCACCAGCCGCTGCCCCGACAACCGGGTTTGCGTCAAGAACGAGCGCGCCCAGCAGGCCCGCGCTGCCACCAAAGAGTGCCTGTTCGCCTTTCGTGTCGCCACACGCGGCCAAGCCCGCACAAAGCACGATGACCGAAATGAACCGAATGTTCCGCATGAGTCGCATCCCCTATCCAAGTTTGACTGCTCACGCGTGTGATGAATGGGAAATCCCAAATTTCTCAAGTAAATTCGGTGGACAGCTTGACCATGCGCAAATCTTTGCCGTGACCCTGCGAAAACCAGCCGACGGAAAAAAGCGGGCGGGTCAATGTGGGGTACATCAACCAGCCCGCTGAAGGAAGGGGTACGGAATAGTAGGTGCATGTGCGGCGCAGGCAAAGACGTGCCGCACGGCCCGGTCACTCTGCCCGCGCCGTGCTTTTCCGCCAACACGTCTGTTGGGAAGGCAGAGTTTCCGGCTAGTTTCTGCCCATTCTCTACACCCACACGCAAAATTGTGCCGACGCAAATGTGAACAGACCGGCCAACACCTGAGGTGGCTGGTGTCACATCTACGTAAGAGCCCTCATATTGATCGTTCGACTCCGCGGAGTTCCCTTCATTCCTGCTGTTCGCCGCCGCTTTGAAAGAATCACGCTTTGACAACAGTTTGCACTCATTCTTCACGCAGGCGTGGGCATTCCGTGATGGACAATCATTTTGCCGTGAGAAATCAACGCAGACCAGTCTCGAGAACGTGATTTTACACTTGGTAAACAGCGTGAAACGCTGGCTGTTCTCACTCGCAAGACAAGGACCAAGCATATGAAAATGAACACAAAAACAACCCTCGGGTTGACTGCAGCGGCGTGCGCGTTTGCTGCTTTTCCTGCCCTGGCGGAAGACTCCGAGGAAATCGCCGAACTGCGTGCTCGGGTCGAGGCGCTGGAGGCTTCCGAAGGTGCCGCACCGTCCGGTGATTTGAACATTGGCAACACCGCAATCGACATCTACGGCTATGTCAAAGCCGACTTCTTCTATGACTTCGAGTTTGACCAGGGGGACACAGCGTTCGTCAACGTAATCGGCGAGCCGTCTGCCGCGACGGACGGTCATTTCGGCGCGACGGTTCGGCAATCGCGTATCGGCCTGCGAAGCACCACTCCGAGCGATATCGGCGACATTACCGGTCAATTGGAACTCGACCTGTTCGGTGGCTCCAGCAGCTCGCCCGAGTTGCGGGTTCGCCATGCGAACGTCCGCATTGGTGACACCTGGCTGATCGGCCAGTACTGGACCAACTTCATGCCCCTGGCAGAATATCCAACCACGGTCGAATTCAACGGTCCGGTTGGTATTGCTTTCGCACGTGTGCCTCAGGTCAGATACACGGCGGATATTGCCGCTAATACGGTGTTCAGCGCATCGGTCGAGGAAAACGTTTCGGGCTCTGCTTCCGACGATCCGGTTCTCACCGCAGCCGTTGCGTACAGCACTGACCGGTTCTCGCTTCGCGCGGCTGGCCTTTACGGGACAGCCACGTCGGGCGGCGCAGAAGTCGATCAAACTGGGATTACCCTTGCGGGTTCGGTCCGCCCTTGGGAAGGTGGTCTTTTTCAGGTCACGTACGTGAACGGTGAAGCCCTTGGTCCCTGGTTGATCGGCGTGGGCAATGCGATTGTCGGCGGCCAAGCCAATGACGTGGACGGCTATACCATCGAGTTGCGGCAAGACCTGGGCAACAGATGGAATGTCGGCGTAGCTTACGGCAGAGAGGACTATGACCTTCCCACGTCGACCGGGACCCTGTCTTTCACGGAATTGGAAACCATCCACGTGAACGCCTTTTACCAGGCCACCGACAATCTGACACTGATGGCCGAATACATCTATGGCGAACGCAATGACGTCATTTCGGGAAACACCTTTGACGGCAGTCGCGTGCAACTTGCGGCTCAGTGGACATTCTGACACCACATTCCGGCCCTGCCCCATTCCGGGCAGGGCCTTGTCCGCAACATTGCGCGAGAAGGTGTATGCGACGGCCGGGAGCATGTTCAGCTAGCCCCCCCGAAAACGCCCGGAAACGTCTGCCGCGCGGCATCCACATCGATCACTAGTAGCGCGCTATAGCTTTCAGGATCGAATGGGTCCTCTGCCGGGATCACCTCGCGTCCGAACAGCCAGCTCAACCGTCCAGCATCGAGATTGCCGCGCTCAAAGGGTTGATCGCCAAAATGTTCCCACAGTGCTTCGAAAAAGACTGCATCCGCTTTGCGGTCAACAGCCTTGCGGTCGCGGAACCTTTCGCGACGCGTCAATGGCGTCACACCTTTGGGATTGGCCCGGCGTATCGTGAACTGGAAATCGGTGCCGGGAAGGCGGCCGGGAAAACCACGATGCTTCAGCATGGCAGCGCCTCCTCGTGCAGAGGGGCGAAGGCAAACGCAGGTATCATCGTGGCGTCGGGATAGTGCCGGAACAGGCATCCGGATGCGACTTGGGTCATCTTTTTCGCTTTCAGAACCATCTGGCACGGTTGAGGGGCCAGAAACAGTGTAGAGGTTGCATTCAACATCAGAGCCCCTCCCATACGCAGGCGGCATTTTCCAGCCTATAAGCTTCAAAGTACTGGGTCGCAGCCTTCTGAGTTTGCCCAAATTCCACCTCACGATCTGCCATCGAGATGATCACGCGAGCCGGTTCCAACTGGTGCCTGGCGACGTACGGCACGGCCAGGGTATCGCAGAGATGGTCCATATCGTGGGTCGCCACGTCATGCCCGATCTGCCCTATCTCTGACCCGATTCCGGGTGCTACGAACCGGAAGCGGACCCAAAGTTCGCCCGGATTGGTATCCAGCAGAACCTCATCCAGCCAGACTTCCTGACCGGACGGCACCGGCAGGCTGCCTTGCGCAAAGGCGTTCGTGTGCATGACCAGAGATACTGCGGTAATAAAAATGCCGCAGCCCCGGCCCCGCCAATGGCGGGCTCCTCCTGCCAGGGCTGCAGGCGCTGCGCGGTGGGCGCGCGCGGCTCTATGTACGATCGCACGGATCATGTGGGCGATTCGCCTCTGGCGTCAAATTGAGATCGCGCTTTCGGTCCGATCACTCTCGTTTCAGTCGAACTCCAAACTCTGCGTTGCCCTTTGCTGCCGGGGTGATGGACGCAATGACCCGCGCGCGACCCAAGTGCATCCCGTCCGACGCCAATAGGCACGTCGACGAACAATATAGGGAGTCTCCGATCTTGCGGTTTTTGGATCATCTGTTGTCCTTCATCGGGTGGGGCCTCTCCCACCCGAAAGCCTTACAACGGGATATTGTCGTGTTTCTTCCAAGGGTTCTTCAGCGACTTGCCTCGCAACGAGGCAAAGGCACGCGAAACCCGACGGCGAGTTGAATGCGGCATGATCACTTCGTCGATGAAGCCACGTTCGGCCGCCACAAAGGGGTTGGCGAAACGGTCTTCATAATTCTTGGCGTGCGCCGCGATCTTTTCGGCATCTCCCAAATCAGCACGGTGAATGATCTCGGTTGCGCCCTTGGCCCCCATTACCGCGATCTCTGCGGACGGCCAGGCATAGTTGAAGTCACCGCGTAAATGCTTGGACGCCATCACATCATAGGCTCCACCATAGGCCTTTCGGGTGATCACCGTGACCTTTGGAACTGTCGCCTCGCCATAGGCGAAGAGCAGTTTGGCGCCATGCTTGATCACACCGCCATATTCCTGGCTGGTGCCCGGCAAAAAGCCCGGAACATCGACGAAAGTCAGAATCGGGATTTCGAAGCAGTCGCAGAAACGCACGAAACGAGCAGCCTTGCGGCTGGAGTCGATGTCGAGACAACCTGCCAGCACCATCGGCTGATTGGCAACAACGCCCACAGTCTGCCCTTCAAGTCGGATGAAGCCGGTGATAATGTTCTTGGCGTAGTCTTCCTGAATCTCATAGAAGTCACCCTCATCCGCTACTTTGGTGATCAGTTCCTTCATGTCGTAGGGCGTGTTCGGGTTCTCTGGAACCAGCGTATCCAACGACGCCTCGATCCGGCCCGGTTCATCAAAGAATGGGCGCACGGGCGGCTTTTCGCGGTTGTTGAGCGGCAGGAAGTCCACCAGACGCCGCACCTCGGCCAGCGCCTCAACATCATTTTCGAATGCACCATCGGCGACCGAAGATTTTCTGGTGTGGGTCGAGGCCCCACCCAGCTCCTCGGCAGTGACCACCTCGTTGGTGACGGTTTTGACCACATCGGGACCGGTCACGAACATGTATGAGGTATCCTTGACCATGAAGATAAAGTCAGTCATTGCCGGAGAATAGACCGCACCACCAGCACAGGGGCCCATGATCACGCTGATCTGCGGCACCACGCCCGAGGCCATGATGTTGCGCTGGAACACTTCGGCGTATCCGGCCAGCGAGGCGACACCTTCCTGGATTCGCGCGCCACCCGAGTCGTTCAGACCGATCACCGGCGCGCCGTTTTGCACAGCCATATCCATGATCTTACAGATCTTCTGTGCATGCGTTTCCGATAACGATCCACCAAAAACGGTAAAATCCTGGCTGAACACATATACCATGCGCCCGTTGATCGTCCCCCAGCCGGTGACGACCCCGTCGCCCGCAGGCCTTTGTTTTTCCATCCCGAAATCGGTGCAGCGGTGTGAAACGAACATGTCGAATTCTTCAAAACTGTCTTCGTCGAGCAGCAACTCGATCCGCTCGCGCGCTGTCAGTTTACCGCGCCCATGCTGCGCATCGATCCGCTTTTGCCCACCCCCCAGGCGCGCTGCTTCGCGGCGGCCTTCGAGTTCGGAAAGGATGTCTTTCATCGCGATTGTCCCCTTTAAGATTTGACCGGACCATATAGTGTGTCTTGCATCATCCAAAGAACAATTCGGCAAATTTGCAAAGTATTGGCAATCTTATATTTGCTAAATGAAAATTGGCTAATCAACATATCTACACTCCAGCTGCCATGGATTTGGCGCAATCAATGCAATAGATGCAAACTATGCAGTTCAGTTCCACCCAGACTCACCGCAGTCCGCCGACGCTGGCGACGCTTATTCTGTTGTCCGGCCTCTCGGCGCTGGGAATGAATGTGTTTCTGCCAAGTCTGCCGAACATGACGGCATATTTTCAGACTGATTACAGGGTCATGCAGCTTTCGGTGGCAGTGTATCTTGGCGTAAATGCAGGCATGCAAATCATAATCGGACCGCTTGCAGACAAAGCCGGTCGCCGCCCGGTGATCCTGTGGGGGATCGCCTTATTTCTTCTGGCGACGCTGGGCTGCATCTACGCTCCGACCGCCGAGATTTTTCTGTTTTTCCGCATGTGCCAGGCGGTGATCGCGGTTGGAGTTGTGCTTAGCCGCGCTGCCGTGCGGGATATGTACGAGCAGGACAAAGCGGCCTCAATGCTGGGCTACGTCACAATGGGCATGGCCGTGGTACCGATGATCGGCCCGGCCATTGGGGGGCTTTTGGACGAAACACTTGGTTGGCAGGCCAATTTCTGGCTGCTCCTCATTCTCGGTTGCATGGCCCTTTTCCTGACGTATTCGGATTTCGGAGAAACTGCCCTCAAGAGTGGCAAGACGTTGGTCCAGCAATTCCGCGAGTATCCGGAATTGCTGACCTCGCCACGCTTCTGGGGATATTCGCTGGCCTGTGGTTTCTCGTCTGGGGCCTTTTTTGCCTATCTCGGCGGCGCGCCTTTTGTAGGTTCCGAAGTTTTCCAACTCACGGCCGCCGAGGTTGGCGTCTATTTTGGCGCACCCGCCCTTGGGTATTTCTTTGGTAATTTCATAAGTGGGAAATTCTCGACACGCGTCGGAGTGAACCGCATGGTTCTTTGGGGGTGTTGGCTGAACACGCTGGGAATTGCCTTTTCAATCTTAGTTACACTTCTAGGCGCGGACAGTGCGGTTTCTTTTTTTGGCCTGATGACTTTCGTTGGGCTCGGAAACGGGATGTCGATCCCCAATGCAACAGCCGGCTCCCTTTCGGTCCGCCCGCGCCTTGCTGCAACGGCTTCGGGCCTGAGCGGCGCGATCATGCTCGGTGGCGGCGCTGCGCTGAGCGCTTTTGCAGGATGGTTACTGACTCCCGAGACGGGCGCGCTACCCTTATTGTGGCTTATGTTCGCAACCTCGGTACTTGCCATTCTGGCAATCACTGTGGTCATCATTCGCGAAAAGCAGCTTGGCCTTTGAATACTTGCACAGGATGATTTGCAAAGTTAGCCTTTCGCCAAGTAAATCCGCAAAGGCACCTCGATGGCGACACAAAAACTCTATGCCGGCGCAAAGTTGCGCGAAATCCGCACCCGACTGTCGCTGACGCAAAAGGATTTTGCCTCAAAGCTGGGTGTCTCGCTGCCCTACTTGAACCAGATGGAAAACAACAACCGTCCGATTTCGACGACGGTTGTTCTGGCTTTGGCGCAGGAATTCGGGCTGGATGTAACCGAATTGAGCACTGGCGACAGCGAACGGCTGGTATCCGACATGCGCGAAGCACTTGCGGACCCGATCTTTGCTGACGCAATGCCGCCGCTTGCAGACCTGCGCCTGACAGCTTCAAATGCTCCGGCGCTTGCACGAGCCTTTATCGAATTGCACCGAAACTACCGTCAGACCCATGAGCGGCTAGCCTCGCTTGACGAGGCGCTGGGGCGTGAAGATGCCCGCATACAAGCCAGCCCCTGGGAAGAGGTGCGCGACTTTTTCCACTATTGCGACAACTATATCGACGCGGTCGATCACGCGGCCGAGCACTTTGCCGAACGCGGCGGCGGCACGGGCGGCATTCGAGCCGCTGCGCTGCAAAGCCTCGGCGATCGCGGCATTCATGTAGAGCTTTCCGATATCGAGGCTCTGCGAAGTTATGACACCCAATCGAAAACCCTGCGTCTTTCCTCTCGGTCGGCCCCGCAAACGCAGGTTTTTCAGCTCCTTCTCCAAGTCGCCTTGTTGAGTCAAGACAAACTGTTGGAAGCAACGCTGGACTTTGCACGCTTCCAAAGCGACGAGGCACGCTCCATCGCCAAGATCGGGCTGGCAAATTATTTCGCCGGCGCCGCCCTGATGCCCTATGGAACTTTCCTGGCAGCCGCGCAGGAAGACCGCCACGATCTGGAACTGCTCAGCAACCGCTTCGGCGCATCCATCGAACAAGTTGCCCATCGACTGTCGACCTTGCAACGCCCTGGAGCAAAGGGGATTCCATTTTTCTTTGTTCGTGTGGATCAGGCAGGCACAATAACAAAGCGACACTCGGCCACCCGTCTGCAGTTTGCGCGGTTCGGCGGAGCCTGCCCGCTGTGGAACGTGCATCGCGCTTTTGAAACGCCCGGACATTTCCTGCGCCAATTGGCGGAGACGCCGGATGGGGTGCGCTACATTTCGTTGGCACGAGACATCTCAAAACCCGGTGGTTCGTTTGGCGCGCCGGTTCGACGCTATGCCATCGCACTGGGCTGTGAAGTCAGGCACGCTGACGCTTTGGTTTATGCGGACAACCTCGATATCAACAATGCCAGCGCTTACGAGCCTATTGGGATATCCTGCCGCATCTGCGAGAGAAAATCCTGCCACCAACGCTCGGTTCCACCGCTGGAGCGCCGTCTTACCATCAATACGGATATGCGGGGCACATTGCCATATGAGGTAAATTGACCTTTTACCCCGCCAATTTCAGGTGCAGACGGAGGGGGCCACAGCCCCCGTCACGCCTTTGCGGAATTCAGGCTTTGGACAGAATCCCCCAGATCTGGTCCTTCAAAGCCGCGCGCTTCTTGCGCAGGTCCACCTCTGCCAGTTCTTCCATCGGTTCGATATTGGTTTCAGCGCGATGAACCGCACGATTGATCTCGTGATATTCTTCTGTCAGCTTCGCGAAATGCGCATCCGACTGCTTGAGCTGACTCATCAGATCGACCTTGTCCGGAAACTCTTCGGCCAGTTCGTGAGGCGTATGAGACATCCTGTTCGCTCCTTGTCTTGATGTTTCCATCAACAGCTAGACCGCGCTGCGAAGGCTCTCTTTGACGCCGATCAAATCACCCGGCAATACACATTTTTTCTTAACGTTGCGCCACGTTCCACTGCGGATGAAGCCAAGGTTCGTCATTGGCCCGCGGCAGCGGGCTGCGCCCCAAAAGATGGTCGGATACTTTTTCTCCAACCATGATCGAAGGAGCGTTGAGATTGCCATTGGTGATCTGTGGGAAAATCGAACTGTCCGCTACCCAGAGACCATCGACCCCGATCACCCGGCCCTGTGGGTCGACAACGGCATTGGGATCATCCGCCCGACCCATTCGGCAGGTTCCGCAAGGATGATAGGCGCTTTCCGCGTGTTCCGCGATAAAACCATCAAGTTCCTCGTCTGACTGGACGGCTGCACCCGGCTGGATTTCCTTGCCCGCAAACGGCTGGAACGCTTCTTGTGAAAAGATTTCTCGGGTCAAGCGGATACAGGTGCGAAAATCCTCCCAATCCTCTTCATGGCTCATATAGTTGAAGCGAATGATCGGTGCGTCTTCGACCCGCGCCGAGCGGAGGGTGACGTTGCCACGGGATGGCGACCGCATCGGGCCAACATGAGCCTGGAAGCCGTGGCCTTCGGCGGCGGCCTGCCCATCATAGCGCACGGCAATCGGCAGGAAATGGTACTGGATGTCCGGGTATTTGACGCCGGGTTTCGAGCGGATGAAGGCTGCGCTTTCGAATTGGTTGGACGCGCCCAGACCGGTCTTGGTGAACAGCCACTGCGCGCCGATCGCGCCTTTGCCGATCAGGTTCCAGTATTTGTACAAGGTGACCGGCTGGATGGCCTGCTGTTGAATGTATAGCTCCAGATGGTCCTGCAGGTTGGCGCCCACACCCGGGCGGTCCGCAATGACGTCAATACCGTGTTCGACAAGATGCGCACCCGCGCCGATACCTGACAGCATCAGGAGCTTGGGCGAGTTGATCGAGGAGGCAGCCAAAACAACCTCGCGCCGCGCGCGGATCACTTCCTTTCTACCGCCTCGCAAAATCTCGACGCCTGTCGCCCGACCGTCTTCGATGACGATCCGCGCCGCCAGCCCCCGTACGATATCGCAGTTCGGGCGCTTCAGCGCGGGTTTGAGATAGGCATTGGCTGCCGACCAACGCCGTCCTTTCCAGACGGTCTGTTCCATCGGGCCAAAACCTTCCTGCTTTTCACCGTTGTAGTCGCCGGTCACTTCATAGCCAGCCTGCTGTCCAGCCTCGACAAACGCCTTGAACAGCGGGTTCGACCTCGGTCCGCGCGTCACGTGCAAAGGGCCATCCGTTCCGCGCCAGGTCGGGTCGCCGCCATGGCCGCCATCGTGCCACGTCTCCATCCGTTTGAAATAGGGCAGTACATCCGAATAGGCCCAGCCGTCGGCGCCCATCTCGGACCAGGTGTCGAAATCCATCGCATGACCGCGTACATAGACCATGCCATTGATAGAGGACGACCCACCGATCACCTTGCCGCGCGGACAGGCTAGACGCCGATTGTTCAGTTTCGGCTCGGGTTCCGATTGATACCCCCAATCATAGCGCGACATGTTCATAGGATAGCTGAGCGCCGCCGGCATCTGGATGAACGGCCCCGCATCGGTGCCGCCATATTCAATCACCAAAACCGAAGCCCCGGCCTCGCTCAGTCGATACGCCATCGCGCAACCGGCCGATCCTGCACCGACGATGACAAAATCTGCTTCCATGTTCACGTCTCCTTCGTCCCGCCGGAATGGCAATTGATCGCTATCGGCTCCGTCGGGAGTATTATCAAAAAGATGAAGAGGTTATTC
Source organism: Ruegeria sp. CI1 (assembly GCF_056536925.1). Classification (NCBI taxonomy): domain Bacteria; kingdom Pseudomonadati; phylum Pseudomonadota; class Alphaproteobacteria; order Rhodobacterales; family Roseobacteraceae; genus Ruegeria; species Ruegeria sp. CI1. Next base: position 48,170 of record NZ_JBQFQP010000015.1, read on the forward strand.
GCCGCGCGGGAAACGCTGGCTTTCCTCAAGGTTGTCCAAATTCATGTGATTCCGCATGTACCGTTCGGATGCCTTCTGAAGCGGCTGATAGTCCCACGGGAAATAGCCGCCTTGCCTGAGCGCCTCATACACCACCCAGCGGCGCGCCTGGCTTGCCCTGACTTCGGTGTCGAAGCGTTCAAGATCCCATCGTGCTTCGGATTTGGCCTTGAGGGTCTGCAAAGTTCCGGCATGGGCCGGTTCATCGGCCAGATTGTTCAACTCATGCGGATCGTTTTCCAGATCGAACAGTTGGTCGGGGTCCAGTGCACAGCGATTGTATTTCCATTTGCCGTAACGCATCGACACCAAAGGCGCATAAGACGCCTCAGCCGCATACTCCATCAAAACCGGCTCGGTTCGATCTGTGCCATTGGCAAGCGGCACGAGGTTGTGACCGTCGGTCCAGGGTGCCAGTTCATCCATATTGACGCCAGCCAGAACACCAAGTGTCGGTGTTACGTCGATGGTCGACACAGGTGTATCAATCAACTCGACAGGCATTCCGGGAGCAGAAATCATCAGCGGAACGCGCGCCGACCCTTCATAGAAGTTCATCTTGAACCACAACCCGCGCTCACCCAGCATGTCGCCGTGGTCGGACACGAAAAGGATGATTGCCTCTTGCCGGGTGGTATCCAACACTTCGAGGATTTCACCGATTTTGTCGTCCAAATACGAGATATTGGCAAAATAGGCCCGACGCGATTTACGAATATCCTCTTCGGAGATTTCAAAGCTGCGCCAGTCGTTTGCATCGAAAATGCGCTTGGCGTGCGGGTCCTGATTGTCATAGCCCAGATCGCTTACCTCGGGCAGCAGATGCTCGCATTCCTCGTAGAGGTCCCAATACTTGCGACGCGCGACATAGGGGTCGTGCGGATGTGTGAAACTTACGGTCACACACCATGGACGGTCGTCGCGGCCCCGCGCCAGATCATAAAGCTTGGTCTTTGCATAGTAGGCGACCTCGTCATCATATTCCATCTGGTTGGTGATTTCGGCCACCCCTGCCCCAGTGACAGACCCCATGTTGTGATACCACCAGTCGATCCTCTCACCCGGCTTGCGATAATCCGGCGTCCAGCCGAAATCGGCCGGATAGATGTCGGTGGTCAACCGCTCCTCGAAACCATGCAACTGATCGGGACCAACGAAATGCATCTTGCCGCTGAGGCAGGTGTAGTAGCCCGCACGGCGCAGATGATGGGCGTAGGTCGGGATAGCACTGCTGAATTCGGCTGCGTTGTCATAGACACCGGTGCGCGAAGGCAATTGCCCCGACATGAAACTCGCCCGTCCCGGAGCGCAGAGCGGCGACGCAGTATAGGCATTGACGAAGCGCGTTGAACGCTCGGCCAGTTTCTTCAGGTTTGGCGCATGCAGCCAGTCGGCGGGACCGTCGGGGAAGAGGGTTCCGTTCAACTGATCCACCATCAGGATCAGAATATTGGGCTTTGTCATTTACCAGCCTCGATAAGGGTGTTGAGAACGCGCAAAGCGTGGTTGACGGCAAGTTCGGGTTGCTCTGGTGCGCTCAGCGCCGCACGGATATACAATCCATCGATCATGGCAATCATGTTCTCAGCGCCTTCTGCGGGGTCCTCCAATAGGGGGCGCAGTGCGTCAACCAGATTGGACCTAATACGCGCCTGGTATATTTGCCAAAGGCGAAGGGCATCATTATTGGTCTGCGCCAGAACATAGAAGGTCATCCAAGCGGCGATTACATCCGGGGTGAAACAAGAAGGAGCGAAACAGGCTCGGATAATTGCCTGGGCACGTTCGGTCTTTGGTGCGCTCTTCAATTCAGATCGCGCTTCTTCGCCAAAATCCGACAGGATACGACGCATGGCGGCCAGAAATATCTGGTCCTTGCCGCCGAAATAGTGGTGCGCCAACGCGCTGGACATTCCTGCACGTTTGGCAATCTGGCTAACCGTCACGTCGAGCGACTTTTTCACGCCAAGCTCGGCGATGGTCGCCTTCACGATCGCGTCGCGTCGGATCGGTTCCATTCCGAGTTTCGGCATGTCGGTCTCCTTCGAGCCAGTGTAATATCCGAAACGCTAAAAGGATTTTATTGACTCGTCAATCAATAACCGATTTTTCACCGGATGCCCTGCTTCAGGCAATCAGAATTTCGTTGCCAAATTTGGCGGAGTAACCGCGCGGCGCAACAAAACGGCTTCGCGCCAAGTCATAAAGCTGACTGCGCCCAATATCAGCGTACCACCTGCGACCACCCATAGATCGACACGTTCACCAAAGGCCAGTGCGCCAAGCAGAGTCGCCCAGATCAACTGCACGAAGGTCACGGGTTGCGTCACCGTGATGGGTGCCGCCTGCATCGCAAGCGTCATGCAATAGTGCCCACCTGTCGCAAAGCAGGCAATCAGAAACAACACCCCCAGATCCTGCCAGCTTGGCGGTGTCCAGACAGAAACGGCAAAGGGAATCAAAGCCACGGTGACCCAGATCGACAAGTGCGCAACGACAACAGACGGGCGAAGATCCTGAACCAGAACCTTCGCGATCAGATAGGACCCGCCCAAAGCGAGTGCCGTACCTAACATGGCCAGATGTCCCTGTGATATTTCGCGAAACCCCGGGCGCAGAATGATCAGAACTCCGATCAATGCGGCTCCTATCGCAACAACACGACGGGCGGCAAGGCGTTCCCGCAAAAACAAGACCGCGCCCAAGGTAACGTAGATCGGCGTGAGATAGTTCATTGCCGTCACCTCTGCCAAAGGGATCTGGGTCATCGCGAAGAACCATAGCATGACGGCAATCGCATGAATCCCGCCACGGATACCGAACAACACCCAGTGTTTTTTGGTCAATCGCGCCGAAAGGATCGCACGCATTGCCGGAAGCAGGAACACTAGCCCCAACAGATAGCGTAAAAATGCTGCCTGAATGGGATGCATGGCGGTTCCCATGGATTTGACCATCGCCGTCATTATCACAAAGGAAAACCCCGCCGACAGCATCCAGAAGATACCGGCAAGGGGGCGGGATTGGGCGGCGATCGTTGTCATGCTAACGGTTCAACATGGAATGGGCACTTGTGCAAGACTTCACATCGCAACCAACTTCCATGCAATCCCAAGCATGGTCAGCCCAATCATGGCGTCCAGATATCGCCAGGAATCCGGGCGCGCAAAGAACGGAGCTATCAAACGCGCCCCGTATCCAAGCGAGAAAAAGAAGGCAAAGCTGGATGTCACCGCGCCCAAGGCAAATCCGAACCGATCATCGTATTGTGCCGATATCGAGCCGATCAGGACCACGGTGTCCAGATAGACATGCGGATTGAGCCATGTGAATGCAAGAACCGTGAACATTGCCCCGCGCAGGCTGGTTCGCTGATGTCTATCCGCCTGCAGCGTTGCGCCGCTTGTCCAGGCCGACCACAGACTGCGTGTGCCATACCAGAACAGAAAAGCTGCTCCGCCATACCGCATGACGGTCTCGAAACTTGGCACAGTTGCAGCCAAGGCCCCAAACCCGGCAACACCCGCAACAATAAGCACGGCATCAGACAACGCACATGTCAGACACAAGGCAAAGACGTGCTCGCGTCGCAAACCCTGACGAAGGATAAATGCGTTTTGTGCGCCAATCGCGAGGATGAGGCTGAAGCCAAGCGCAAAGCCGGAAATGAAAGAGGCGGGCATGGGCACTCCTGTGGACGACCGGAATTGACTAGCCGCGCTTGAACGATCTATCAAATTAAAGATGATAATGCAGATTAAGAATTGCTAATGACTCTCGATGCCGGTCAATTAAATGCTCTCGCAGCGATATTACGATTGGGAAGCTTCGAAGCGGCGGCCGATGAACTGGCGGTAACGTCTTCGGCGATTTCCCAGCGGATCAAGGCGCTGGAAGACAGGATCGGGATACCCTTGGTCCATCGAGGCCCCCCGTGCACGGGAACCGTCGCGGGCTTGAGGCTTGCCAAGCATGCCGAAGACGTCCGACTGCTAGAAGCCAAACTGAACCGGGATCTGTCTTTGGATCAAAGTTTTGGTCCGACATTATTGAAGATCGCTGTCCCCGCCGACAGTCTGGCGACTTGGTTCATCGCTGCAATGGCTGGTGTAGATGACATGCTTTTTGATCTGCTGATCGACGATCAGGATCACTCCGCCGACTGGTTGCGACGAGGAGAAGTTGGTGCAGCGATTACGGTCGGCGGCAAACCTGTGACCGGTTGCGATGCGTACCCGCTGGGAACCTTGCGGTACATAGCGACAGCCAGCCCGGGTTTCGTTCAGCACTGGTTTTCTGGTGGCGTCACGCCAGCAGCACTAGCCAAGGCTCCCTGCATGACTTTCAATCGCAAGGATGGTCTGCAAAAGGCTTGGCTGGCCGCCAATGCTGGCGCCCGGATCAACCCACCATCGCACTTCCTTCCGTCAACGCATGCATTTGTCGAAGCCGCGTGCGCAGGAATTGCTTGGGGTATGAATCCTGAACCCCTTGTTCGGGACCACCTTCGTGCGGGCCGCCTGCTCCCACTTTTGCCCGACACGCCGCTCGACGTGCCTTTGACCTGGCAGGTCAGCCGCATCGTGGCCCCTGCGATCACGCACCTGACCGGCGCGATCAAAACCGCCGCTGCGAGTGGGTTGCAACCCGACTGAACTCGCTGGATAACAGGACCAACAATGTTGGAGTGCATGCCATGTTTTCGCGAAATGCGCTAAGCTATGACCCTATCCCGCTGCCCGACCGAGCCGACTTGGCCGATGTCGAAATGATCACGGCTGCACAGGCGTTCCACGAAGTCATGCGCAAGCGCCATACTGTTCGAGACTACTGCGATCGCCCGGTCCCCCGCAATGTGATTGAAACCTGCATTCGCACCGCAGGGACCGCCCCGTCGGGCGCCAACCACCAACCCTGGCACTTCGCGGCTGTGTCCAATCCTGCCCTAAAACAGCGCATCCGAGAGGAGGCCGAAGAAGAAGAGCGCCGATTCTACGCAGGCACTGCCGGAGATGAATGGATCAAGGCGTTGGAACCGATCGGGACCAACGCGATCAAGGAGCACCTGACCGTTGCCCCGTGGCTGATCGTGGTTTTTGCCCAGCGCTGGGGACAGTTCGAAGATGGAACCCGATACAAAAACTACTACGTGCCGGAAAGCGTCAATATCGCCACAGGTTTCCTGCTGGCCGCGCTGCATCACGCCGGTCTGTCCACGCTGACACACACGCCTAATCCTATGCGGTTCCTGAACGACGCACTTGAACGTCCTGCCTCGGAGAAACCGACGATGATCATCGCCGTGGGGCACCCGGCTGGGAATGCGACAGTCCCCGCAGTGGCCAAGCTGAAAAAGCCACTAGAGGACATCAGCAGCTTTTTTTGACCGCGACACGTCTCAGTTACCCTAAGGAGCGACAACAAAAAAACCCGGCGGAACACGCCGGGCTGTGTGATGGGCCATGACGCAAGATCACAGTTGCGCCATCACCTCATCCGTGGCTTCGAAATTGGTGGTGACGCGCTGCACGTCGTCATCATCCTCCAGCGCATCCACCAACTTCATCAGACGCTGCATGTCATCCAAACCCAACTCCGTGGTTGTGGTGGGCTTCCAGACCAGCTTGGTTGATTCCGATTCACCAAGTGTCTCTTCAAGCGCGCTCGACACCTCGTTCAGATCAGAGTCGGCGCACCAGATGATATGGCCCTCTTCCGAGCTTTCGACATCCTCGGCGCCGGCTTCGATGGCTGCTTCAAAGATGGTATCTGCATCCCCGGCATCCGCAGGATAGACCACTTCGCCCTTGCGTTCGAACATGAAGCCCACCGACCCGGTTTCACCCAGATTGCCGCCATTCTTTGAAAACGTCGAGCGCACATTGGACGCTGTGCGGTTCTTGTTGTCGGTCATCGTCTCGACGATCACCGCGACGCCGTTTGGGCCATAGCCTTCGTAGCGGATTTCTTCATAGCTCTCGGCATCGCCGCCAGAGGCTTTCTTGATGGCCCGTTCAATGTTGTCCTTGGGCATCGACTGGCCCTTGGCCTCTTTCACCGCCAGACGCAGGCGTGGGTTTTTCTCGGGATCGGGATCACCCATTTTGGCAGCGACAGTGATCTCTTTCGACAATTTGGAAAACAGCTTGGACCGAGCGGCGTCCTGGCGCCCCTTGCGGTGCTGAATGTTGGCCCATTTGGAATGGCCGGCCATGTTGCGTCCTCGTCATGATTGCGTATTCGGCGCTCATATAGACGTTTGCGAGGCCAGGGATCAAGAGAGCCGCTTGCAGGTACGTCCGTGCAAGCTAATGTGATCGCATGACGGCTGATCAAATCATTCTTTTCTCACTGTTCATTTCAGTCTTTGGCCTGTTGTTATGGGGGCGATTCAGATATGATCTTGTAGCCTTTGCCGCGCTTATGGTTGGCGTTGTTCTGGGGGTCGTTCCGTTAGACAATGCTTTTTCCGGGTTTGGCCACCCCGCCACGATTGTTGTGGCATTGGTGCTTGTTGTTTCGGCAGGGCTAGTCCGATCGGGGGCAGTTTTCCTGATCACCCGAACTCTGGTGGATGCATCGCGCAGTCTGGGAGTGCATATTGCCTTGATGGGCGGGCTTGGGGCGATCCTGTCGGCCTTCATGAACAATGTTGCGGCGCTGGCGTTGCTGATGCCAGTGGATATCCAGACCTCGCGCAAGGCCGGTCGTTCAGCGGGGATGACGCTGATGCCGCTGAGCTTTGCCACCATTCTTGGTGGCATGGCCACACTGATCGGCACGCCCCCAAATATCATTATCGCATCGATCCGCGGAGAGGCCTTGGGCGATCCATATCACATGTTCGACTTTGCACCTGTCGGCGGGTTGGCGGCAATCGCCGGGTTGATCTTCGTTGCGCTGATCGGTTGGCGGCTGATCCCGGATCGCGGCATGAAGGGGGACACATCAGAAACGCTGGCCGAATATATCGCCGAACTTACCATTCCCGAAGGTTCATCACATATCGGCAAGCGTCTGGCTGAACTGGACGAGGTTGCCGAGAAAACAGACGTGGCCATTCTGGGTTTGATCCGCGACGAAAAAAGGCGTTATGGTCGGGCGGCGAATACCCTGCTCGAGGCTTGCGATACCTTGGTTCTGGAGGCCACGCCTGAGGCTTTGGACGAGTTTCGCTCCGCTGTCAGCCTAGATTTTTCCGATGCGCAAAGACAAAAGGCGCTGACCGCCGCGGGCGAAGGGCTGGAGGTTCTGGAGGTCGTTGTGCCGGAAACTTCTCGTGTCGCAGGACGGACGGCGCAAGGGCTTGGCCTGACATGGCGTCAAAGCACGGTGTTGATGGGGATCTCCCGGCAAGGCCGGAAGATCACCAAGCAGGTGCGCAAAACCGAAATCGAGCCAGGTGATATCCTGCTGTTGCTCTGCCCCCGCGACCATGGCGCGGATGTGACCGAATGGTTGGGTTGCCTGCCCTTGGCGGAACGTGGACTGAACGTAACGGCCAATGAAAAAGCAGGCCTCGCCATTGCGCTGTTCGCGGCTGCGGTTCTGGCCGCTAGCGTCGGTCTGATCTATTTGCCTATTGCTCTGGGACTTGTGGTCATCGCCTATGTCCTGACCAAGATCCTGCCGATTGCACAAATATATGACCACATCGAATGGCCAGTCGTCGTTCTGCTGGGCTCAATGATCCCGCTTGGCGCAGCGCTGGAAACATCAGGCGGCACGGAGCTAATAGCCAATGCGCTGGTGTCGGTCACAAGCGGCATGCCCGCCTGGGTGATCCTGACGGTATTGATGGTTGTCACCATGACGCTGTCAGATGTGCTGAACAACACGGCGACAACAATCGTCGCCGCCCCCGTGGGCATCCAGATGGCGCAAACACTTGGAGTATCGGCCGATCCGTTTCTGATGGCTGTTGCCGTCGCCGCATCGGCTGCTTTTCTGACCCCGATCGGCCACAAGAACAACACTCTGATCCTTGGTCCTGGCGGCTATCACTTTGCCGATTACTGGCGCATGGGGCTGCCGCTGGAGTTGTTGATCGTGGTTGTCTCTATCCCCGCAATCCTTCTGTTCTGGCCGTTGTGAGGGGGCAGCGTATTGCCAAACAGCGCCTGTCCCGGCTAAGGGCACAGCATGAAACGCTTTCTGATCCTGCAACTTCGCCCCGAAACCGATGCAGCGGATGCCGAGTTCGCGTCCATTCTCGACAAATGCGGGCTGCCGCCTGACCGCGCACATCGCATTCGGCTAGATTGTGAGGATCTGCCGGACGGGTTGAACGTACATGACTATGCCGGTGTGATCGTTGGTGGCGGGCCTGGTTGTGTTAGCGACGATCCAGCCAGGAAATCGGCGATGGACGCCCGGATCGAGGCAACGGTCATGGGGTTGATGCCGCAGATCATCGAATCCGATCACCCGTTCATGGGATGCTGCTATGGGCTGGGAATTCTTGCAGCCCATCTGGGCGGTGAGGTCAGCAAAGCGCAATACAGCGAACCGGTCGGTCCTTCGACATGCACCCTTACCCATGATGCAAGCACTGATCCCCTTACTGCGGGTCTCCCCGCTGTCTTTGAAGCGTTTGTCGGCCACAAGGAGGCGGTGCAATCGCTACCTCCGGGTTGCGTGCATCTGGTTGCCTCGGACCCCTGTCCTTTTCAGATGATCCGCTGGGGGCAGAATGTTTATGCCACCCAGTTCCATCCCGAAGCGGATGCAAAAGACTTTGAGCAGCGAATCAACATTTACAAGGATTACGGCTATTTCCCGCCCGAGGATGCAGAGCGCTTGATCGGGATGTGTCACGCTGCCAATGTGACCCAGCCCGGCGTGATCCTGCGACGGTTTGCTGAACGTTTCGGCTGACCTCGCGGCAACTCCCATTGCCTGAGCCAGCGACGCAAAGCTAGGCTATACCCGAGAGGGAGGATACGCCATGGCAACGGACTCGGCGGACGCAATCATCGTCGGAGCTGGATTGGCGGGATTGGCCGCAGCCGCAGAGCTGGGAGATCGAGGCAAGCGGGTGATCCTGCTGGATCAGGAGCCGGAGCATTTTCTGGGTGGGCAGGCCTTCTGGAGCCTCGGAGGCCTATTCATGGTGGACACGCCAGAACAACGCCGCATGGGTATCCGTGACAGCGGCGAGTTGGCGATGCGCGACTGGCTGGGTAGCGCGCAATTCGACCGACCCGAAGATCACTGGCCGCGGATATGGGCCGAAGCTTATGTCGAATTTGCCTCTGGTGAAATGCGCCCCTGGTTGCACGAAATGGGGCTGCGCTGGTTTCCCGTGGTTGGCTGGGCCGAGCGTGGCGGATCATATGCCAATGGTCACGGCAATTCTGTGCCCCGCTTTCACATCACGTGGGGGACCGGACCCGGGACATTGGCCCCATTCATTCGCCGTGTGAACGAACACGCCGCTGCCGGGCGCATAACGTTCCGCTTCCGCCATCAGGTCAGCCAGGTCATCATGGAAAATGGCGCCGCCAAAGGCGTCGCCGGTGAAGTGCTGGCAGATGATACCGCCGAGCGCGGCAAAAAAACCAATCGCGACGAAGTAACGGCGTTCGAGGTTCACGCCCCTTCAGTTGTCGTGACCTCTGGCGGCATTGGCGGTAATTTCGAGATGGTGCGCAAGGCCTGGCCGCGAGACAGGCTGGGCGAACCTCCGCAGAACATGATTGCCGGAGTTCCTTTCCATGTTGATGGCCGCATGATCGGGATCAGCGAACAGGCTGGTGGGCATGTGATCAATGGTGATCGGATGTGGCACTACACCGAAGGCGTCCGCAACTGGAATCCGATCTGGCCCGCACATGGCATCCGCATTCTCCCCGGTCCAAGTTCGATGTGGTTCGACGCGCGGGGCAACCGCCTGCAACCACCCTGCCTGCCAGGGTTTGATACGTTGACCACTTTGCGCACAATCCTAAAAACCGGATTTGAGTACAGCTGGTTTGTCCTGACCCAGAAGGTAATCAAGAAAGAATTCGCCTTGTCCGGGTCCGAGCAGAACCCCGATTTCACATCCGCTAGCTGGAAAGAAGTGATCCGCCAACGCATTCTGTCGGGAGCAAAAGCGACCGGTCCAGTAGAGGCGTTCAAGGATCATGGCGAGGACTTCATAGTGGCCAACTCGCTTTCCGACCTGGTGGTAGGCATGAACAAGTTGGGTGGCAACTTGATCGACGAGGCACATCTGCGTGCCCAGATCGAGGCGCGCGATAGCCAAATGGACAACCCCTTCACCAAGGATGTTCAAATCATGGCCATTCACGCGGCCCGCAACTATCGAGGCGACCGCCTGGTCAGAACGGCCAAACCGCACAAATTTCTCGATCCAGCCAATGGTCCGCTAATTGCGGTCAAATTGCATATTCTCACGCGCAAAACGCTGGGCGGGCTGCAAACCGATCTCGACAGCCGGATGATCAGTGCGGATGGCGCTCCGGTCCCGGGTCTATTCGCTGCGGGCGAGGTCGCCGGGTTCGGCGGCGGCGGTTATCACGGATACAACGCATTGGAAGGCACATTCTTGGGTGGCTGCATCTTTTCCGGCCGCAACGCGGGCCGTTCGACGTCAATCGCATGACACTGGCCCGGAACATTCGCCAGAGCACTGGATCAGTCCCTGTGACTTTCAAGGATGCGGTGACCACACAACGTGATTTTTTGCGAACGAGTTTCCGTGTCTTTCTGACTGCCCTGACGAGTTGAAGTGCAGCTCTCGGAGCAAACTATTTTATTCGTTCAAACCGTAAAACCGGAGCGCCTTGCCCGTCTACCAGTATTAGTTTGTCAGGCTCCACTGAATACCCTTCCACTCGCGGAAGGGTCGCAAGGAACTCCCTTTCCATTTCATCCAGCGGCGGCGGACAGGCCATCAAAGTGGCAGCCATATTGTCTGGAAAGCTCATAGTGCTGGCCGTAATATCCATCTGACCGGAAAACCTGTTGCATCCTCCGTTACCACCGAACTGTCCGCTTTCGCCAAATGCGATCTCGGGCCGTTTGTCGCTATCTATGGATTGCCCATTGATCTCGACCGCCCGCCAGGTGGTGTTTTCGAGCATCGCTCCCGCCTGCCCCGCAACCTGTATCATAATCAGATCAACCGCATCGCCAGCTCCATGGGTCAAAACCGGGTTGGCCGTATCAGTGGTGAACACCAGCCTTCGCCCCTGATACACAGAAGCCCGCACGACATATCGCATTGCCTCATCAATCAAGGCATCGTCGTAGGTCAGCTCAAACGACGCCGGCACGGAGTTCAGCGCGTAACGTTGGGATGCAAGAACTGCCGCAGGAACATCCGCCAACGAAACATCCAGCAGCACAACGTCCAGAACAGCGTCTTGCGGGACCGCGATACGTTCTTTGTAGGTTGCTGTTCCCGTTACTGTCCCGGCCAACGCAATAGAGTGCCCAAGCCACAAAGCTGCAATCCCCGAAAATGCCACCAAGCGAATGATTCGACTGTGCATTGTCCTTAACCCCTTTCGTACAAATCTCTTTCAAGATTGGGATGGGCCGGTCAAATTCAAGTTCGTCCCGCTTCGATCGGCGGCAATGCGCCTTATTAATTCACGTCAAAGCGGCCACAGCAGCGGAATGAGCAGCGACGCCAGCAACCCGACCGTGAGATTGAGCGGCACACCAACCTTCATGAAGTCCATGAACTTATACCCACCCGGCCCATAGACCATCATGTTCGTCTGATATCCGATAGGTGTTGCAAAAGACGCCGATGCAGCAACCATGACCGCCACCACCAAAGGGCGCGGATCCACGCCCACAGCCTGCGCCAACCCAATGGCGATGGGTGTAACGACCACTGCAACGGCGTTGTTGGAAACCAGTTCGGTCAGGATAGAGGTCAGCAGGTAAACCGCCCAGACGATCATGAATGGTGGCAACATGCTCAACACCGGGGCGACGGCATTCACGATCATCTCGACCGCACCTGAACTTTCCAAAGCAGCGCCAATCGCCAGCATGGCGAAGATGAGCGCGAGCAGGCGCCCCTCCACGAAAGAGAACGCCTCATCAGCATCGATGCAACGGGTGGCCAGCACCACCGCGACAGCGAGGACCGACAACAGGAGAATGGGGGCTACACCGAGCGCGGCGAGCAACACGATTCCTAGCAACGCCGAAACTGCAATGGGCGCGTGACTGCGGCGATAGGCACGCGCAGAAGGCTGCGAGACGTCGACCATGTCCATGTCGGCGGCCAGTCGCTGGATATCCGCTGGAGCGCCTTCCAACAGTAGCGTGTCGCCAACCCTGACGATCAGATCGTCCAGTTGGCCACTGATGTTCTGGTTTCGGCGATGCACAGCCAATACGTAAACGCCATAACGACGGCGCAGGCGCATCGCACCCAGGGCGCGCCCGACCATTCTGCATCCTGGCGTGATCAGCACTTCGACCGTCTTGGTCTCGACCGCGGATACCTGATCGACACGCTTGAGTTCCTTGTTGCTTTGCAAGCTCAGCAACTCGGTCATCTGCGTGCGCAAAACAACCCGGTCACCAAGTTGCAAAGTAACACCCTTTAGGTCGCGGCGCAGCGATTCATCCCCCCGGATCACGTCGATAAGCCGCACACCGGGGCGTTTGAACAACTGAACTCCGATCACTTCGCGACCGATCAGATTGCTCTCGGGGGGGATCACCGCCTCGGTGAAGAACTTCATCTTGGAGCGGTCGCTCAGCATCATCGCCATGCTCGTACGCTCGGGCAGCAATCTTGGGCCGATGAAGCGAAGATATACCATCCCGTACGCAACCAGCACCACACCCAGCGGTGTGACTTCGAAAATCGTAAATGGGGGTAATCCCTGCGCCCTTGCCACACCATCGACCAACAGGTTTGTCGACGTGCCAATCAGGGTCAACGTTCCGCCGAGAATGGCGGCATAGCTGAGCGGGATCAGGAGTTTCGAGGCAGAAATGTTCAAAGTTCGGGCAATCTGAACAAAAACCGGGATCATCACCACAACAACCGGCGTGTTCGACACAAAGGCGGATGCGACAACCACAAAAGCTATCAGCAGACCAATTGCAATTCTTGGATTCACCTGCGCCTGTTTTTGCGCTAGCGAGGTAAAAGAATCGAGAGCCCCGGTCCGCACCAAAGCCCCCATGATCAGAAACATGGCTGCAATCGTCCACGGTGCCGGGTTTGCCAGTACCGGCAAGGCCTTTTCATACGGCAAGATGCCGGTAAACAGCATCAACGCGACACCAATGATCGCAACAACCTCAGCTGGCAAAGTTTCACGCAAAAACAACGCAAACATGCCCGCGACGATGGTCAGTGCCAGAACTGCGCTGGCTGTATCTGAAAGCTGTAGGAGATCCATTCCCGGTTTATTGCCCGATCCCTTGCCTAACCAACAGTTTCACGCAATTCCCGTGCTTGGCAAGCCTGTCGTTCTTCTCACGTGCGTTCGTTTTGGTGCACTATGGACCGGCTTGCTGCAATCGCCCGCCAACCCGCACCATGCTGACCGAAATCGCCGAACCAGTGCGGTCGTCTGTTTCCACGAAAAAGCCGGACAGGCTCGCCTCTCCACCAGCAGGTGAAAACCGGGTCTTTGACATACCTGTGATGAATCGGCGCATGGGTTCGGCCTTGTCCATTCCAATGACCGAGTCATAGTCGCCGCACATACCCGCATCGCTTAGGTATCCCGTGCCGCCCTGAAGGATCTGGGCGTCAGCTGTGGGTACGTGGGTATGCGTGCCAACAACAAAACTCGCGCGCCCGTCGCAAAAGTGCCCCATCGCCATCTTCTCCGAAGTCGCCTCGCAATGCATGTCTACGATTACGGCCTGTGCAAGCCCGCCGCGCGGGTGTGATTTGAGCACCGGTTCAATGGCCGAAAATGGATCATCAAAGGCCCGTTTCATGAACACCTGTCCCAGCACCTGCGCCACCAGAACCTTGCGCCCCCCCGGAGCATTGAAGAGCCGATACCCCCGCCCCGGCGCGCCCTTGGCGTAGTTAATGGGCCGGATGATGCGCGGCTCACTTTCAATGAACTGCAACATGTCCTTTTGATCGAATGCATGATCGCCCAGCGTTACACAATCGGCACCCGCCGCCAGCAACAGCTTGGCGTGATCCCCGCTCAACCCCATGCCGCTCGAGGCATTCTCGCCATTGACCACGACGAAATCCAGCCGCCACTCGTCTCGCAAGCGTGGCAGATGCTCTTGCACGGCCGTCCGCCCGGAACGGCCCATGACATCACCAAGGAACAGAATTCTCATGGGTCACTCTCCTACGGCCAGCCGTTGGTGAGAACAAGACGCAAGCGGCCAACCTTTGGGAAATGTTGTTCATCCGCCCGATCGAACATAGTTTATTTCAACAAACAACACGTGCTCTGCCACGCGCGGGTCTCGACCGACAGATTGGGCGTTTCGTGAAACTGTTTACTTTGGCAATCGCGATGACCCTGGCCGCCAGCTACGCTATAGCGCAAACCAAGACTACGATGACAAACCCAGCAGCTACGTTCTGCGTTGAAAACGAAGGCACATTCGAAATACGCAAGAACGCTGATGGCAGCGAACATGGCGTTTGCATCCTACCCAACGGACAAGAAGTCGATGCCTGGGATTATCTGCGCAGCCATTTCGAGAACTGATGTTCAAAATGCCAGGATGCGGCTTTCCGTGACGATCATGTCCAACGGTTGATCCGTGGGTTCAAGCGGCAGGTTTTCAGCCTCCTGTCCATCAAATGCAAACCCGATGGCCAGTGTCGGTCTCTTGGCCCGCAGCCCTTCCAACGTGCGGTCATAGAACCCGCCGCCATACCCCAGACGCCCACCGTGAGCATCGAACGCCACAAGCGGGACGATCAGAATCTCTGGGTCGAAATAATCATCAATTTCAGGCACCTTGGCACCGAATGGACCGTCACGGAGCACACCTTCAGGCACCCACCGCGAAAAGCGCAAAGGTTGACCAGCGGCTTGAATCACCGGAACGCCCACTGGGCCGTAAGCCGCAGCTTCCGCCATAGCGGGAAGCGGGTCGATCTCGGTCCGGATCGGCATGTAACCCGACAAGGGAACGCCGCGATATCCGGCCAAAACCTCTGATAGATGACCGGCAGCGCCGGGTGGTGCGGCTTCAAAGGCCTGCTTGCGACGGGCAAAGGCCGCCTTGCGTGCAACTGCTTTCACTTCGGCCAGGTCGGTCAAGGAATAGTCCTCAGGTCAAAAGCCATGCTGCCAGCCCCAGGAAAGCGAAGAAACCCACAACATCCGTCACCGTTGTCACGAATGTCCCCGAAGCCAGCGCCGGGTCGACCCCGGCTTTTTCGAGAAGCACGGGAATCCCGGTTCCCGCTAGCCCGGCCACGACCAGATTGACCACCATTGCGGCGCAAATCACAAAGCCGAGCATGGGCGAGCCAAACCACGCGTAACAAACGATTCCCATGACCCCTGCAAACACGATCCCGTTGGTCAAACCAACCAGCGCCTCGCGCCTGACCACTCGCCAAAGGTTTGATCCGGTCAGGTCGCGTGTGGCAAGGGCCCGAACCGCCACTGTCAGACTTTGCGTCCCGGCGTTGCCGCCCATCGAGGCCACGATAGGCATCAACACCGCCAAAGCCACAAACTTTGCGATGGTGTCATCAAAGATCGAAATCACGATAGAGGCGACAATCGCAGTAATCAGATTGACCCCCAGCCAAGGCAGACGCTGCTTTGTCGTTTCGACAACCGTGTCGGATAGACTGCCTTCACCCACACCAGCAAGGCGCATCATGTCTTCTTCGTACTCCTCGTCCAGAACAACCATCGCATCGTCTATTGTGATCACACCAACGAGCCGCCCGTCCTGATCGACCACCGGCGCCGAGATCAGATGATACTGATTGAAGGCATAGGCCACATCTTCTTCGTCCAGATCGATGGGGAAGACGTGAAAATCCTCTTCGGCGATGTCACTGAGGTGAACTTCGCGCCGGGTTCCCATCAGCTTGCCCAAGGTCACATAGGCCACCGGCTTGAGGCGGGGATCGACCAAAATGACGTGATAAAAGTCCTCGGGCAATTCCTCGGCAGCACGCATGTGATCGATGGCCTGACCCACTGTCCAATGTTCAGGCGCCATGACCACTTCGCGTTGCATGAGGCGACCGGCGGAGTTCTCCGGATATGACAGCGCCTGTTGCGCGGCGACCCTTTCGGCATCCTCAAGAACACCAAGGATGACTTCCTGTTGCGGTTCCTCAAGATCTTCGAGCAGGTCGACAACATCGTCACTGTCCAGATCGCGCACGGCTTCGGCCAGAACGTCAGGATGCAGGATGCCTATGACTTCTTCGCGAACGCCCTCTTCGAGTTCCGAGAGAATCTCGCCATCGAATTCACGGTCGTAGAGGCGGATTAACTGTGCGCGATCGTCGGAATCGATCTGCTCCAAAAGGTCAGCGATATCCGCCGCATAAAGCGGCTCCATCAACGCGACGAGAGCATCGCGGTCGCCAGCCTCTACTGCATCAAGAATATCCGCGACAACCTTGCGGTCCAATGCATAGGCGTCGTCGTCCCGGGGCTGGTCGGTATCGACCTGATCGTTGCCAGTGGTCATGAACTGCCCCTTCACTTTCGCGATTGACCCCTAATTAGAAGAAGCTGCTACCGGAAAACAATGACAATAGCGCAATTTACCCACATCTTTGCCGCTTCTATGCTGTGCGTCGGTTCCAACAAAGTGGAGATCGACTGGACATGACGCAGAAAACACTGCTGCAAGGTCGCGTGTTAAGCTTTACTGCCTCACCTTTCGAGGGTGAGCCAACTGACGCCGTGCGCGTCAGCGAAGCCGTACTGATATCAAACGGCATAATCGAAACCGTTGGGTCCGCGCGATCCTTGCAAGAGGCCAACCCCGATGCCAAGTGCATAGACCATGGGGACCGGATCATTATGGCGGGTTTTATCGATCCTCATGTTCACTATCCCCAGACCGCGATGATCGCCAGCTGGGGAAAGCGGCTGATCGACTGGCTGAACACCTACACCTTTCCCGAAGAAATGAAATTCGCCTCTACCGAATACGCCGCCGAAATCGCGGCGCGGTATCTGGATCTTACTGCGGCGCACGGAACCACGACCATGTGCAGTTTCTGCACAATCCACCCTGAAAGCGTCGATGCATTTTTCGCCGAGGCGCAGAAGCGCAAGCAAAAAGTAGTTGCGGGAAAGACCTGTATGGATCGCAACGCCCCCGAAGGTCTGCGGGACACCGCCCAAACCGCCTATGACCAATCCAAGTCGCTGTTGCAGAAGTGGCATGGGGTCGATCGCATTTCTTATGCCATCACACCGCGGTTCTCTCCGACCTCGACACCGGAACAGCTGGAAGCGATGGGTGCGCTTTGGGCGGAGAACCCCGAATGCCTGATGCAAACGCACCTGAGCGAGCAAACAGACGAGATCGAATGGGTCATGTCGCTGTTTCCGGACGCGCGCGACTATCTGGACACTTATGAGCGCTTCGGCCTTCTGGGCAAAAGGGGGCTTTATGGTCACGTGATCCATCTGGAACCGCGGGAACGCGACCGGCTGCGCGAGGTGGACGCGGCCCTGATTCACTGTCCGACCTCAAACACCTTCATCGGGTCCGGCCTGTTCGATATGGCCGGTTTGATGCAGGACGGGCACAGAATTGGCCTTGCTACGGATACCGGTGGAGGGTCTAGCTTTTCGATGCTGCGCACGATGGCCGCGACCTATGAAATCGGGCAACTGCGCGGCACGCCTCTGCACCCGGCACAACTGTTGTGGTTGGGGACAGTCGGATCCGCCAGAACCCTGCGCATGGACGATAGTATCGGCAATATCGCACATGGGATGGACGCAGATTTGGTGGTTCTCGACCTGGCATCGACCCCGGCCATTGCGCAACGCGTCGCCGTCGCGGACGACTTGTGGGAGGCAATCTTCCCAACCATCATGATGGGCGACGACCGCGCCATCGCCGAAGTCTGGATCAGCGGTCAGCGCGTGGCCAAATGATGTTGGCGCGCGCCATTGGGCGTGCAACTGTTATTCATGAAGGCAGCATCAGGGTTCAGTCTTGCAGCGCAAGTGCCAGCTGGTTCTGACGCTCGATCACCACCGGCAAATCGACCGTAGTGACCTGCCCATCACTCACAATCTGACGCCCTTCGACAAACAGGTGTTTTACTGTGGTCGGCCCGGCCAGAAGCAGTGCCGCCGGGTCCCAGCTACCCGCACTTTCGACACAGCGCACGTCCCAGACTGCGATGTCGGCACGTTTGCCAGGTGCGATACGCCCGCAATCCGGGCGATTCAACACATCCGCTCCGCCCCGCGTCGCGATTTCCAGCGCTTCGCGCGCCGACATCGCATCGGCCCCGCGCGCCACCCGCTGCAACAGCATCGCCTGGCGCGCTTCGGCCATCAGATTGCCGCAGTCATTGGATGCCGCCCCGTCAACGCCCAACCCGATAGTGACCCCTCTGTCCCGCATCTCGCGCACCGGGGCGATCCCCGAGCCAAGACGACAGTTTGAGCAAGGACAATGAGCGACACCGGTTCGACTGCCAGCGAAGAGATCAATTTCCTGTCCGTCCAGCTTGACGCAATGGGCATGCCATACATCCGAACCTGTCCAGCCTAGGTCTTCGGCATATTGTCCGGGGCGACACCCGAACTGTGACAGAGAATACGCAATATCTTCGTCGTTTTCTGCCAGATGGGTATGCAGCATGACGCCCTTGTCCCGCGCCAAATCAGCGGTATGACGCATCAGATCACGACTGACCGAAAACGGAGAACACGGGGCCAGCCCGACATGACACATGGAACCCTCGGAGGGATCGTGAAATGCATCGACCACACGTATCATGTCGTCAAGAATGTCTGCTTCGTTTTCCACCAACTGATCCGGCGGTAATCCGCCATCGCTTTCACCAATGCTCATCGCTCCACGTGTCGGGTGAAACCGTAGTCCGATTTCAGCCGCAGCTGCGATCGTGTCATCCAAGCGCGCGCCATTGGGGTAGAGATAGAGGTGGTCGGAACTGAGTGTACAACCCGACAACGCCAATTCAGCGAGACCAATCTGAGCCGACACGAACATCTCGTCCGGGCCGAACCGGGACCAGATTGGATAGAGCGTCTGTAGCCAGCCAAACAGCAGCGCGTCCTGCCCTTTTGGCACGGCGCGGGTCAATGTTTGATAAAGATGGTGATGCGTATTCACTAGTCCCGGCGTCACCACACAACCTGCCAGATCGTGAATTTCGCCATCAGACTTCAGATCATGCCCAATTTCAGCGATCTGGCCGTCCCGAATTATGACGTCGGAATTTGATAATTCGCGCCGTTCGTCATCCATTGTCAGGATGGTGTCGGCATTCTTCAACAGGATTTCGTTCATGTTTCACACTCCTGCAACCGCCCGTTTCGTGCAAGGAGTGTTGGGACCGGCGGAAAACGGACTCAAGAACCGGTCAGCGTCTGACTATACTGTCAACCGCCGCTTTTCAAGTTTGTTCAGAACCGGCGAAGGATATCCAGCGCTTCCGCATGAATCTCAGGATTTGCCGCCGCCAAGGCTCGTCCACCCTGATGAGCCGGGCCGCCCTGCCAATCAGTCACTACACCACCAGCCGATCGGATAACGGCAATGGGAGCCTGGATGTCGTAAGCATTCAGACCAGCCTCGATCACCAAATCCACCTGACCTGCAGCGAGTAGCGCATAGGCATAACAATCCATTCCGAACCGCGTCAGTTTTACCTGCTCGGCAACGGCCCGAAATGCAGCACCCTCTTCCGGTGTCCCAACTTCTGGAAACGTGGTGAACAACACCGCATCCTTCAATGCGACGGGTGTTCGTGTTTGCAGCCGGGTTTCGCCGTGCGGACCACGAACATACGCCGCATCATGCGTTCCGACGAATCGCTCGCCGATATAGGGCTGGTCAATGACGCCAAGAAAAGGGCCATCGTTGTTGGACAGGGCAATCAGCACGCCCCAAGTTGGTGTTCCGCTGATAAACCCCCGAGTTCCGTCTATCGGGTCCAAAACCCACATCCGACCATTGGCACTTGCCGTCTTGCCGAATTCTTCCCCCCAAACCCCATCTTCGGGACGGTGCCTGGCCAACACATCGCGCATGGCTTGTTCCGCAGCATGATCCGCAACGGTAACCGGATCGTAACCGGCATGCAGCTTGTTTTGAGTTTCCAATATAGGCTGCCGGAAATATGGCAGAATGGCCGCCCGGGCAGCATCCGCCAGCATTTCGGCAACTTCTAGATCGCTGAACTGGGTACGTTCCATAACACACCCGTGCGGCTAGCAATCAGAAGAGTCAAGACCTTTGGATTAGGCTACATCGCTCAGCACACGCGCTAGTTCAAACAGGCGGCGACGCTGGTTTTCTGGAATTGCGTAATATGAGCGGACCAGATCCAATGCTTCTTTGTCACCCATAAGGTCCGCAGGAACCTTTTGCTTTTGCGGCGTGTCCTTGTGCGACTCGTCAAGGCCTTCGAAGAAGAAACTCACAGGCACTTCCAGCGCCTCCGCGATGTCCCAAAGGCGTGACGCACTGATCCGGTTTGCGCCGGTCTCGTATTTCTGGATTTGTTGAAACTTGATTCCAACCTGCTCCGCCAACTGCTGCTGTGTCATTCCGATCAGCCAACGGCGGTGCCGCACACGCTTGCCGACATGGACATCGACGGGATGGGTCATGGGTTCTCTCCTCTGTTACACTGACAACTGTCCGGGTACTCGCGCCTTAGGCCTTGACCCCCAAACTAGCGGGTGGCCTTTTAAGAACTCCCTAATTCCGAATATGCACCCCGAACTGCACTATCACTATATATCGCGAATTTCGCGCCTCATTTCAAGAAGGTTGAATCAAGACCCCGCAACACAGGTTTGTGGTTGTGAGTATGATGCAAACAAATGTCAACTTCTGAGTAGAGATTACCCTAAAGAAAACACCGGGGAGTTGTTGCCCATTCCACGTTTCGCTATGCGTTCAAGAACCGAAAACCGAGCCATTGCCACAGGCTCCGAGAAAGGACACATCTTGATGCTCGCATACAACGTGACCACTATGGGAGCCTCTGCCGAGCTTGTGAACACCCCAAAGCCAGAGCCGGAGCAGGGTCAGGTCAGAGTCGCCATTCGAGCCTGCGGTCTAAACTTTGCAGACCTACTGATGCAGCAGGGAAGCTATCAAGATACGCCTGCCGTGCCTTTTACACTTGGAATGGAAATATCCGGGATTGTCGACAAAGTCGGAACAAATGTGACCGACTTGAAGCCAGGAGACCGAATCGCTGTCTACTCGGGTCAAGGGGGATTGGCAGAGTTTGGAACTTTCGATGCTGAACGGGCGATTAGGCTCCCGGACTCGATGAGCTTTGAGGACGCTGCTGCAATACAAATTGCGTATGGCACCAGCCACATTGCGCTAAGTCATCGTGCCATGTTGCAACCCGGCGAAACTTTGCTGGTTACCGGTGCCGCCGGAGGCGTAGGGCTAACAGCGGTCGAAATCGGCAAGTTGATGGGGGCCAGGGTAATCGCTCAGGCGCGAGGTCCAGACAAGCTGGCAGTTGCCCAAGCCGCCGGTGCGGACCACCTGATCGACGCGTCAGAAGACCTGCGAGAGCGGGTCAAGACTCTGGGTGGGGCCGATGTCGTTTATGACGCCATCGGCGGAGATGTATTCAAAGCCGCCTTCAGGGCCACAAATCCCGAAGGGCGCTTGCTGCCCATCGGTTTTGCCGGTGGCAACGTGCCACAGATTTCAGCCAATCACTTGCTGGTCAAAAACCTTACGGTCATCGGCGTTTACATTGGCGGGTATCTGAAATTCCGCCCCGAAGTTGTACGAAACAGCTTTGAAACCCTGTTCCGGTGGCATGGCGAAGAAAAAATCAAACCACATATCAGTCACGTACTGCCGCTGGAACGGGTTGCCGAGGGAATGACGCTTTTGAAAGAACGCAAATCGACCGGCAAGGTGGTGATTACGCCATAATCAACCGGCGACGGCCTTGAGTTGTGGCCCACCGATCATCCGGAAATTCTGGCGCACCAACTCCGCCAGCGCTTCGACAATCGCACCCCGACCACTTTCGCCACCGTAGAGATTTATCCGGTGGGCTGGCAGTTCGGGCAAAGCCCTCCCCGAGTCGATCTGCTCCAGATGCGCGGCTTCGGTTCCATCCAGCATCGCATGCACTGCGAGATCCGCGCTTACGGTTGCTTCAATTGTGCGGTCGTTTTCAGTTTCGACAGCAAGTTCCCACGGAATCCCGGCCTCATCCAAGGCAGAGATTACCTGCGGGCGGAACATGCACCGCCGCCCCAATGCCAACCTAAGCGGCCGCTTGCGCCATGCGGATCCTCCAGGCGCGCCGATCCAGCGAAGCGGCAGTTCAGCGACCGTCTCGGCCCCTTCCCCATTCGATGCTTCGGTGGTCAGGATCAAATCGCATTCGCCCTTGCCGAACATGTCCTTGAGTTGCAGCGAATAAGACGACACCAGTTGCACCTTCACACGCGGAAAATCGGCATTGAACCGCTGCAATACCCTTGGGATCGCCGGGTAAACTATGTCATGCGGAACCCCCAGAACCACTTCGCCCTCAAATGCCTGATCGGTCAGTTTCCCAATCAATTCGTCATTGAGCGCCACCATCCGGCGGGCATAGGCCAGCAGCTGTTCACCGGATGCCGTCAACGCGATGGTGCGTCCGCTGCGGTCGAGCAATTCCTGACCCAATAACTCTTCCAGTCGTTTCAACTGCATGGAGACAGCAGATTGCGTGAGATGCAGGAATCCCGCTGCGCGAGTCACACCGCCATGATCCGCAACCGCCACAAAGGAACGCAATGTGGTGATGTCCAAGTTTCTCATTATCACAATCCTTGATGTGAAAGATCAAAAACATTCGTTTTCAAAATCAATCATACTGCACCATATAATTCAAGAAAATTGATGAAAGAAAGAAAACACATCAGCAATCAAGAAAGGTTCCGATATGACACTCACCTCTGCATCCACTACTTGCCGCACCGCCCGCACATCGCGCACATACCGCATCCGGACCTTGCTTTCTGTCTGGCGTCAACGTCACGCTCTGGAACGTCTGGACAGTCGTGCCCTTGAAGATGTCGGGTTGACCAAAACTGAAGCCCGCGAGGAGGCCTCCAAACCGATCTGGGACGCTCCGGACAACTGGCGCTGCTGATCGCGGCGCCAAACGCAGTTAACTCCGGATGACTACCATCTGCGCAAACTCAAGAATTTGTCATGAAAAGGCTTGAATTGCGAGGCTTCCTTTCCGATATTTGCTCCGAGTACCGCAGGTTTGCACCTGCACACAAACGGACAACTTTAGGGAGACCTCAATGGCTGAATTCGACACAATCCGGACGGCGGCTGGCGCGCGCGTTGCCCAGATTGACGAGGGCCTGCGCGCCCATATGAACAAGGTCTACGGCACGATGTCCGTAGGCATGCTGATCACATTCCTGGCTGCATGGGCGATTTCCGGGCTGGCGGTGACCACCGATCCGTCGGCCGCCGCCGCACAACTAAGCGCAGACAAGTACCTGACCCAATTCGGCTATTCGATCTATGCATCGCCTCTGAAGTGGGTGGTCATGTTCGCGCCTCTGGCCTTTGTCTTTGGCTTTGGCGCAGCCATTAACAGATTGAGCGCGGCTGGTGCACAGCTTGTGTTCTATGCCTTTGCCGCCGTGATGGGTCTTTCCATCAGCTCGATCTTTCTGGTCTTCACCGGCCAGTCCATCATTCAGGTGTTTCTGATCACCGCGATCGCCTTTGCCGGCCTGTCGCTCTATGGTTACGCCACCAAGAAAGACCTGTCGGGGATGGGAACGTTCCTGATCATGGGCCTGATTGGCCTGATCGTGGCTTCTATCGTCAACATCTTTATTGCCTCTTCGGCGATGGCGTTCGCAATTTCGGTGATCGGCGTGCTGATTTTCGCAGGCCTCACCGCTTATGACACACAGAAGATCAAGACCACGTATATTCAGATGGCCCACTCCGGCGATCAGGAATGGCTGGGCAAAGCAGCGATTATGGGCGCTCTGAGCCTGTATCTGGACTTCATCAATATGTTCATGTTCCTGCTGCAGTTGTTTGGAAGCCGCGAATAAACCGAGGGCAAACCAAATCAAACAAGATGGGGCGGGTTCTTTGGAACCCGCCCTTTTTTTCTGAACGGCTTCTCATAGACAAAAAAACGGCCACCGTACGGCGGCCATTTCCTAAAAAGAAGATCGACGTCAGATCAGCTGCAATCCAGCGGCACGGCGAAACCAGTGGTCCGCTTGCCAGCTGAACCTTTCTGATAGGCACTTCCGCTTGCAAGGCACCCGGTCAGGCGGGGTATGGCGCTGGAGAACGCGCTCCCGGCTGAGGCATCCATCTTCGCTGTTGTTCCTTCCTGCGTACGCAGAACGGCAAACAGGATACCGTTAACTTCGACATTGCTCAGCATCAGCGTTTTGTCCTGCCCGCCGACTTCGACTGCATTCGCGGGGGTTCGTCCACCGTGGTCAATAGCGACACCGGCAATTTTGTTCATATCAGTCTCATCCGTCGTCACCTTGACCGGTGCCAGACGCGCCAGTTCCGCCGGAACACTTTCACGGCGCGTGATATAGTCCACAACCCCTTTTTCTTCCGAAAAGGTTTTTGGTTCACCATCAAGGCCGGTAAATCCAACCCCTTCACGGTTCCAGAAATCGTCGCAAGCTGCAAGCGAGAGACAGGCGAATGCGGGAAACAAGATTTTTTTCATGGCTGCTCAGAGATTTGTGACGGGTTGCTGAAACCGTAAAGGCAGTAAGGGCTTCATATCAAGCAGGGTGACTTTCGATTGTCTGTAAGCCTGATGCTCGTCTGCAACGGCCCACGCATCGCACCCAGTGTGTCGAACGCCACAAAATCAAAAAAAGAGCCGCATACTGATGCGGCCCTTCCTCGAACATCCTGTATCAGAAGGCTTACTTGATCTTGCCTTCTTTGTACTCGACATGTTTGCGAGCGACCGGATCGTATTTACGAACGGTCATTTTCTCGGTCATGGTGCGAGCGTTTTTCTTGGTCACATAGAAGTGGCCCGTGCCCGCGGTCGAGTTCAGACGGATCTTGATGGTCGTCGGCTTCGCCATGGTTATCTCCTGCGTCCGAAAAGGCAGGAGCCTTTCGGTTGAATTCCTATGAGCGTGCGCTTTTACCCTGCTTTACGGCCAAGTCAACCGGATTCGATGCAGAACGGCAGGTTTTTCAAACGCTCTCTCAAGTTGCAGACACGGGAAAGATTCATCCGTTTGGCAAATTTTTGAATACATCACGGTTCCGTGATAATGTCGTCGGATAATGTAAGTCCGGGGAACAATAACCGGAAATCGCATTACGAGGCCTTCCACGGCAAGACCCACGTTCGAGCATGCTGGTTCAAACAAGTCTACCGAGGGGGTAAACCATGACAGAGTGGCACATTGATGCGGAAGAGCTTGCCAATTGCAATTGCAACTTCGGCTGTCCCTGCCAATTTAGCGTTCTGCCGACACATGGGAACTGCGAGGCTATCGTCGTTTATGACATCAAGTCTGGGCACTACGGCGACACCAAGCTGGGTGGCCTTAGGGCAGCAGGCGTCTACTACTGGCCTGGTCCAATTCACGAAGGCAATGGCCAGATGCAATTGATCGTGGATGAGCGCGCGGACGCCGATCAGCGCAAGGCGTTGGAGTCGATCATGTTGGGCGAAGATACCGATGAAATGGCTACGATGTGGTACGTTTATGCAGCAATGAGTCCAACGAAACACGAAACGCTTTATCTTCCTGTCGAACTTGACTGGAGCCGCGAGGAACGCACCGGCAAGGCCGAGGTCAAGGGGATTTTCAACGTCGAGGTAGGGCCGATTCCCCATATCGTATCCGGCCTCCCGCACCGCGCCGGAATCAATTTACCTAACGGATTTGAATATCGCCATGCCGAAGCTGCCTCTGGCTCCGCAACGACAACCGGCGGCGCCATCAGCCTGACATTTGATGCCACGCATGCTCATCTGGCTCATCTGAACATTTCCGGACACGGCGTCGTCGGGACCTGAACAGGGTATGCCTCATGAGCGGCAAAACTGATCTAAACGCGTATGGGCCGGCGGAAAAGCTGGCCCGTCACGACACTCGGATCGTCCTGGCCAGCGTGTCATTGGTTGTGATGGGCGCGGTCTGGTATACGATTGCCGGTGTTGGCATGAACATGTCGGCCTTGGAGATGACTCGAATGGCCCGCCCTATCGGGGAACCCATGATGATGGGCATGGCCGTTCAATGGACGTTGCAATACGCCGTTCTGATCTTTCTGATGTGGTGGATCATGATGATCGCCATGATGACACCCAGCGCAGCTCCCATGCTCTTGCTATATACCGCCCTAAAAAGACATGGGGCCGACAAAGCCTCAGTAACCCTCCTCGGCACCCTGTTTCTGGCAGGCTATCTGATTGCTTGGGCGGGGTTCAGCCTTTTGGCCACAGTGCTGCAATATGCTCTGGAAGTCTGGGGGCTTTCAGACGGTCCCATGATGACCATCCGCTCCAAGACCTTTGCCGGTTTTGTGATGATCGCAGCAGGCCTTTATCAGTTCTCCCCACTGAAATCGGCCTGCCTGCGTCACTGCAGATCGCCTGCCCATTTCCTGGCCGCGCACAATCGACCTGGCCGGGTGGGGGCACTTCTGACTGGTATGGATCACGGACTCTATTGCCTGGGATGCTGCTGGGTTCTGATGGCGCTTTTGTTCGTGGGTGGCATCATGAACCTGTATTGGATTGCAGGTATCGCCCTGTATGTGGCGGCAGAAAAACTGCTGCCTCACTCCAGATGGCTAGTCGCTGTGACAGGCGCCGCACTGTGCCTTTTCGGCATTTATCTGGTCTATCCGGCGTTCTCCGCGTTGGTCTGACTTTGGAGTACCAGGCCTGGGGACTGGCCAATTTGTTCGTCCCGCACACCTCAATCATGGAGGGCAACATGCCCCTATTCATTACCTACGCATCTTATTCACAATCCGGGATTCAGGGACTGATGAAAAAACCGGAGGACAGGACCGCTGCCATTCAGGCGCTTTTGGACAAGGTCGGCGGCAAGGTCGTCGCACTATACATGACCACCGGAACCAACGACATCGTGCTTGTCAGCGAAGCACCGGATGGCGCGGATGCCGTCTCGGTCGGAATGGCGGTGGGCGCTTCCGGTGTTACGTCCAGCATTGAAACCGTCAGGGCATGGACCGGTGCCGAATTTGCGGCGATTGCCGAAAAAGCGGCCGGGTTGACCGGCGCATACAAAGCGCCGGGCTCGTAAAGAAAAACGCGCGGGGGGCCTGTAAGCCGGATCCTGTTCCGGGGTTGCCCCCTTCGATGACCATTCCTCTAGGCCGCGCATTGCTGCGCGGCTCAAGCTGCCAACCCGGTCCCTCTCGGCCAAGGCGAGCCTAGCGGCGGTATCGGCTGACGCCGACCGGCCCGCGCGGGGACCCTATTCGGCATTGCTCCCGGTGGGGCTTGCCGTGCCGCCCCTGTTGCCAGCGGCGCGGTGGGCTCTTACCCCACCGTTTCACCCTTACCGCGCATGCGCGGCGGTCTGTTTTCTGTGGCGCTTTCCGTCGGGTTTCCCCGCCCGGGCGTTACCCGGCACCGTTGCCTTGTGGAGTCCGGACTTTCCTCTCGGGCGTCTGCCCCAGCGGCCATCCGGCCCTCCGCGCAGTTGGGGACATAGGAGTTTTGTTCCCTCAGGTCCAGAGCGCAGTATGGCCAAGCGGTGTGAAATCCGCAGGCTCCAACGCGCCGCAGGCCCGCGGGCGATAACGCAGACGAACTGCGGCAAGCAGCGTCTCGTCATCCACATCGGCCGTATAGCCCTTGTCCCGCGCTAACGCCCGGAACAATGTCGCCGGAGCGTCTTTTGGACCTTCGCAGAATCCGCGTTTTCCCGCTAATCCCTGATGCTCAAGCCGCGGCCAGTCAAAGCGGGATCCGGGATCGAACTTTCGACCCGGAGCCATATCTGAATGACCGATGACGCCTTTGGGAGGAATGCTCCAGCGCGCCATGATCCTCGTCAGCAGTCGCTCCAATGCCGCCATCTGCGGCTCCGAATAAGGATGATCCCCGCCGTTATCCAACTCGATCCCGATAGACCGCGAGTTGATATCGGTGTGCCCGCACCAACTTCCGGCGCCGGCATGCCAGGCCCGGTCCTCTTCGTTTACCATCTGCCAAAGCATGCCATCACGTCCGATCAGGTAATGCGCTGATACTTCGGCATCAGAATCACATAACCGTTCAAGCGCCGCCCCGGCGCCCTCCATCGCGGTGTAGTGAAGAACGATCAGCGACGGCGTCAGCCCATCGCGGCGCGGGTCGAAATTCGGTGATGGTTGCCAGATCGGCTCCACAGGTGTCAGTTATTGATCGCCCGTCGGAACGGGCTCGGGTCCCAGCCACAGGCATAGCCATCACCATCGGGGTCCAGACCCTTGCGATCCCTTTGCGGTCCGCCACTGGCCAGAAACTCGATCTGGGCCTGATCTGGCGAGGGGAATTTGGCGCAGTTTCGCTGAGCCTTGGCCTGCAAGTTGAACCCCGCCCGGCTGTAGACTTGTGCCCCAACCGGGTTCGAAGAGGAAAGCGCGTACTGCACGATATTGGGCTGACCATCGCTGCTGCGTTGCGGCAGCGTAGTTGGCGTGACCACTTCGTAAGTCGCCTTGTTCTTTTCGATCCGCGCCGCGTCACTTTCAATCGAGCGTCGGTTGGACACCGCGTCAAAATTCTGCTCGTCGGAGATGCTGACGTTATTGGCGACCACCGGCGCAGTAGCGCTCAATGGAGCTGTAGCTGTCAATGGAGCTGCGACCGCCGCAACCGGTACATCGGGCTGGGCAGTGGCAGACGGTGACGTACCCGCCAGTGCCGCCGCGGTCTGATTGGCGATATCTTCGGCCGAATCCCCGCCTGTTTGCACAGCTGTCAACGGATCGCCTTGGGCCACCAGTGCAGACGCCTCGACAGATGATGGCGACAGCGCCTCAGACGAGATAACCGAAGGCGGGATCAAAGGGTCCCCGTTTACGGTTTGCCCGCTCAGAACCGCCTCGCGTTGCGCCTGATACGAAGGTGTGTTGAATTCGGTTCCAGGAACCGTGCTGGTGGTGTCACATGCGGCCAAAAGGCCGATCGCCGGGATCAGAAGAACTGCACGCATTTCAAGCTGCCTTTTGTTGCTCTTTCCTGCTCTACTTTAGAGTTACCACCATTTGCCCGGTTTGGCCACAAAACCGGCCGCATTTTCGAGCGCATAGGCAGTATTGAGCAGATCGCCCTCTTCCCACGGGCGTCCGATCAGCTGCAGACCCAGCGGCAAACCCTGCTTGTCCAGTCCCGCTGGGACAGAAATACCAGGAAGCCCCGCGAGGTTCACGGTCACGGTGAACACATCGTTGAGGTACATCTGCACCGGATCGGTCTCGGTCATCTCGCCCAGCCCGAAGGCGGCAGATGGGGTGGCTGGGGTCAGAATCGCGTCCACGCCTGCGGCGAACACATCTTCGAAATCCTTCTTGATCAGAGTACGGACACGGCGCGCACGATTGTAGTAAGCGTCATAGAAGCCCGCTGACAAAACATATGTTCCGACCATCACGCGGCGCTGAACCTCATGGCCAAAGCCTTCGGCGCGGGTTTTTTCGTACATCTCGGTGATGCCATCGCCCTGCGCCAACCGGGCGCGGCGGCCATAGCGAACACCGTCATAGCGGGCGAGGTTCGAGGATGCCTCGGCCGGAGCAATCACATAATAGGCGGGCAGTGCGTATTTGGTGTGCGGCAGCGAGATATCGACAATCTCAGCGCCTGCATCTTTCAACATAGCGGCGCCATCGGCCCAGAGTTTTTCGATTTCGGCCGGCATTCCGTCCATGCGGTATTCTTTCGGAATACCGATCTTTTTGCCCTTGATGTCGCCGGTCAACATGGCCTCGAAATTCGGGACGGCCAGTTCGGCGCTGGTGGAATCCTTGGGGTCGTGGCCGCACATTGTTTCCAGCATGATCGCTGCGTCACGCACATTCTTGGTCATCGGACCGGCCTGATCCAGCGAAGAGGCAAACGCGACGATACCCCAGCGCGAGCAACGGCCATAGGTGGGTTTGATACCGGTGATCCCGGTGAATGCCGCAGGCTGTCGGATCGAACCGCCGGTATCGGTGCCGGTTGCAGCCAAACACAGGTCAGCTGACACGGCAGCAGCCGAGCCGCCAGACGACCCACCGGGGGTCAGCTGTGCATCATCATTCCCGCGTCTCCACGGGCTGACGGCATTGCCATAGACCGAAGTTTCGTTCGACGATCCCATCGCGAACTCGTCCATGTTCAGCTTGCCCAGCATCACCGCGCCCGCATCGGCAAGTTGCTGCGACACAGTCGATTCGTACTCGGGCTTGAACCCTTCGAGAATGCGGCTGGCCGCCTGCGACGGCACGCCCTTGGTGCAGAACAAGTCCTTGATGCCAATGGGAAGGCCGCACATCGACGGCGCGTTACCAGCTTTGATCCGTGCGTCCGCAGCCTTTGCACGGTCCATGGCGATTTCAGGCGTCTTGTGGACAAATGCGTTCAGCGCGTCCGCCGCGTCAATGGCGGCCAGACAGGCCTGGGTCAGCTCGACGGAAGTGGTTTCGCCCTTGCGAAGCGCGTCGCGGGCCTCTGCCAAGCCCAGTTTGTTGAGATCGCTCATGTCTTACTCCACCACCTTCGGGACCGCAAAAAAGCCCTCGCGCGCATCGGGGGCGTTGGACAGAACCCTGTCCTGCTGGTTGCCATCGGTGACCACATCCTGGCGACGCTTCAGGCGCATTGGCTCGACCGAGACCATCGGCTCGACACCCTCGACATCCACCTCGTTCAGTTGCTCGATGAACCCAAGGATCGTATTGAACTCCGAGGCCAGCGCCGGCAGCGCGTCATCCTCGACCTTGATCCGGGCCAGTTTGGCCACCTTGGCGGCGGTGCTTTGGTCAATCGACATGGCTAACCCTCATATGCGTCAGGGGGCATTTACCCCTCAGACGGGCGGGTCGCAAGTGCGCAAGAGTCTTGTTGGCTGCAAGCCGCAACCCCGAGAAAGCCGTTTTCCGACGATGCGCGCGCTCAACTGGCGCCATTTCCTCAAAACGATCATTTCAGACAGGCGCAAAAAGCGAGACCGGCGCGGAAATACCCTTCAACTGTTTTGCGCCCACTGGCTGGAATTCCAGACCTGCATCCACGCATGCGTTTTTTGCTTGTAACGAAACAAGGGGCTGGCTCGCCTGAGCTACCTGACAAATTCGCGCCGCCATCTGCACGGCTGAACCGAATAAGTCGTTGCTGTCCTCCACGGGCTCACCGGCATGGACACCAATCCGAACCTGAATTGGTATCTCGTTCTTTTTGTTGTAGGAAGTGAACTCCCTATGAATGGACAAGGCGCAGTTCACGGAATTCGGAACATCATGGAACGATGCCATGATTCCGTCGCCAAGGTGTTTGATCTCTCGCCCTTCATAGCGCTCCAGAGACCGGCGGATGATCGCGTCATGAGCCCGCAACAATTCCACAGCCATGTCGTCACCGAGCTTGTCGGTCATTTCAGTGGAACCAATCATGTCGGTGAACATGATCGCGCGAAACGCCGAGTCATCAATGGCCTTCGTCTGCGCGGTAGGCGGATCCTGAATGCGGCCCAGAAACGCTTCAAAGGCAGACAGGTCGACCTCGATCATTTCATTGGCAACGTGCCCGTGTGCCTCGGCGTGCACCCGGTCGGCGGTTGCCTTGTCCGGCGCATCCACCAGGCAGAATGTCGTGCGCCGTTCGGCATCGAACCAATAGGTGAGAAACTTGACACCGAATTGGTCCTGTATCTCCAAATCCCGAAGGTGGTGCATCGCCACCCCCTCCTCTGTTTCTTCGACCATGTCGTGACGATCCAAGAAGATTGGCATGTGCTTCCCCTCCTCCTTTTCGTCCGAAGTATAACACGGGTTGCCCGCACACTTTGCGTTTCATGTACGGTGCGGTATCCCGTGCCGGGTGTTATCGGCGAGAAGCGCCTCGAATCGAAACCAGAATCCTCTGCCCCTCGTCCCGATTGATCTGGTAACCACGTTCTTCCAGCC
Source organism: Ruegeria sp. CI1 (assembly GCF_056536925.1). Taxonomy (NCBI): domain Bacteria; kingdom Pseudomonadati; phylum Pseudomonadota; class Alphaproteobacteria; order Rhodobacterales; family Roseobacteraceae; genus Ruegeria; species Ruegeria sp. CI1. The sequence continues at coordinate 80,534 of NZ_JBQFQP010000015.1, forward strand.
TACCACTTTCGCATTCACGACAGTCGACAGACGTGGGTAGCCAAGGATCGACTTTTACAGACGGCACGCCTAGCCTCGCAATATGATTGATGCAATCGGAAGGCTCGAAGCGATCACAAACCCTTTTATAAATGGCTCCAAATTCGCGCATCCAGTCCATGGATTTTTGCATTTCCGATGCTAGGCTTGAGCCAAGTTCAACGAGGGAGGATTTCATGAACATCATTTGGCTGGGCCACGGCAGTTTCCGCATCGAAACGGGAGAGCAGGTTCTTCTGATCGATCCGTGGCTGACCGGAAACCCCTCGCTCCCCGAAGAACATCACGAAGCAGCCGTCGCCGGGGCCACGCATATCCTGCTGACTCATGCGCATTTCGATCACGTCGTGGATGTCCTGCCTCTGGCAAGGAAGCTGGGCATACCTGTTGTCGGGCAATACGATCTGATGGGATTCTGGGGCGAGACCGAAGGCATCGATACCATCGGTTTCAACAAGGGAGGGACCGTGCAGCTTGGCTCGGTCAAAGTGGCGATGGTGCCCGCCTCTCATTCATCGACATTTTCTACTCCCGAGGGCCTGCGCACCGGCGGCAGCGAGGTGGGTTTCATGATCATGGCCGAAGGTCAGACGCTGTATCATTCAGGCGATACGGCGCTCATGGCGGACATGGAATGGATGGGCGACTACTACAAACCCGATATCGGCATCTTGTCCGCTGGCGGGCATTTCACCATGGACATGAAACAGGCCGCCTATGCGGCCAAACGGTATTTCAGCTTCAAGACCGTGATTCCGTGCCACTACAAAACATTCCCGATCCTTGAGCAATCCGCGCAGGATTTGGTTGACGGATTGCCTAGCGTGACCGTGATCGAACCCGAGGTCATGCGAGCGATAGAAACCTGACACCGTCACGACATGTCTGGCTCGCTCTCCCCTTCTCCGGAACTGATGGCGGTAGTGCGCCGCTGGCACCAGGCCGTTCAGAACCGTGACGGCGCCACGCTGGCGAACATGCTGTCTGCTTCCGAGCATTTGAGGTACCAGGGAACGGCAGACGACGAAGCCTGGTCGGGGCAACTATTCCGCAAAGGATTCGCCGAACATGTCGACGAGATTCCGCGCTATGACTGGGAGGAACACAGCCTTGAAGCCTTCGAGTGCGGGAATATCGGCTGGGCCCATTGCCATGCCACGTTGACATTCGCCAGTAACGGCAATTCATCTCTGCACCGTTTTACTTTCGTGCTGCACCTCGAGAATGGCGTTTGGAAGATGATCCAGCTTCATGTGTCGAACTCGAAATCCAATCTGGAAAAGATCGGCATCGAACATGAGGCGCTCAACGCACTCGTTGCGGCGGCGAGGAAAGGCTTCACGCTGGATCAAAGCGAAGGCGCGGCGTCGGTGATGTTTACCGACATTGCCGACTCGTCCCGGATCGCGCAGCAGATAGGAGATGACAACTGGGCAGACATGATCCATCGCCATTTGCAGTTGGCCCGGGACGTGATCGATAAGCACGACGGGCGGCTGGTGAAATCCCTGGGCGACGGAACGATGTCGATCTTTCGATCCGTTCACGATGCTGCGCGGGCGGCGGTGGCCTTGCAAAGGCAAAACACGGCTTTTCCGTCAGACACAGCGCTTGGCCTGCGGGTCGGCATCCATTCAGGAGACGTCATACAAAGAGACGAGGATTTTTTCGGGACGGTTGTGAACAAGGCCGCACGCGTGACCGACTTGAGCGGCCCGAATGAAATTTATGTCTCAGATGTGACGCGCCTGCTGGCGGGGACTGACGCGGAATTGCAATTTGGTGTTCCAAAATCGGTGCATCTCAAAGGGTTCGGAGGACAGCAGACGGTTTATCGCCTGAATTGGAGATGAAAAAACGAATGCACGGCTCAAATGGCGCGAAGAAGCGCGCGTCAATCCACCCTTCGCTGCTCGAAAAATGATTTCAGCAAAGCTTCGCATTCTGCCGCGGATATTCCGTCATAAACTTGAGGCTTATGATGCGCCTGCGGATGAGAGAACACCCTTGCGCCGTGTGCCACGCCTCCCGATTTGGGATCGGCAGCGCCATAGTAGACGCGCCTGATCCGCGTTGCCGACAATGCCGCCGCGCACATTGCACAGGGTTCCAGTGTCACATACAGATCGTGACCGGGCAGCCGTTCAGAGCCCGCGTCTACACAGGCCGCCCGCAAGGCAAGAATCTCCGCATGTGCCGTTGGATCGCTCAACTCCCGCGTCCGGTTACCGGACTTGGCGACAACCCGGCCTTCAGGCGATACGATCACTGCGCCCACAGGCACTTCGCCGCGCTCGGCAGCGGCGCGCGCTTCCGAAAGTGCCTGACTCATATACGATCTGAATTCCATGCCTCTGACTGCCTCACAAACCCGGCTTTCGCAAGTCGTCGGGATGCGCTATGGCCGGTGGCATGAGCAAAACCCCTCCTCCCGGCGACCGGATCGCCAAAGTCCTTGCCCGCGCCGGTGTTGCCTCGCGCCGCGAGGCCGAACGCATGATCGAAGCGGGCCGCGTGACGGTCAATGGCAAGACCATCAACAGTCCAGCACTGAACGTGTCCGGCAAGGACAGGATCACGGTTGACGGTAATCCTGTCGCCGAGGCTGAACCGGCGCGTCTGTGGCTATATCACAAGCCCACCGGACTTGTGACCACGACCCGCGACGAAAAGGGGCGTGCGACTATTTTCGACAAACTGCCCGAAAACATGCCACGTGTCATGAGCGTAGGGCGGCTCGACCTGAACTCTGAAGGGTTGTTACTGTTGACCAACGATGGCGGCATCAAGCGCAAGCTGGAATTGCCCTCCACCGGCTGGTTGCGCAAGTACCGGGTGCGGATCAACGGACGCCCGAAGGATGAAGATTTCGCACCGCTGCGCCAAGGGCTTGTGATCGAAGGCGAAAGATTCCAACCCATGACGGTCACACTGGATCGCCAGCAGGGCGCAAATGCCTGGCTGACGGTTGGTTTGCGCGAAGGCAAGAACCGCGAAATCCGCCGCGCAATGGAGGATATCGGGCTTTCCGTGAACCGGCTGATCCGCGTGTCCTACGGGCCATTTCAACTCGGAAGCCTCAAGCCCGGCGAGGTGGAGGAAATTCGACGCAGGGTCATGCGCGATCAGTTGGGGCTAGATCAAACCGACAAGACCGCCGACCCGGTGCAACGGCCCGCTCGCCCTCAAAGAAATCGGTCTGCCCCCGGCGGCAAACCCCGCCGGTGAGTTGACTGACGCAACCTTCCCCCTAGCGTCCCGGCTGAGCATCCACTAGATTCCCATTTGTCGGCGGTAATTTGGGGAACGCCATGTCTCAGACCGGATTGCAGAAAATAGCCTATGCAGCGCTGATTGTGCTGTTGTTTGGCGTGTGCACCGGCTGGCTTGGAGGGCTATAAGGCGATGGCCCAGCGCTTTGGCGGAAAATACAGCCCGGATGCATCTGGCAGCGACGATCCCCCGCAACGCGGACAGTTCGACGGCGCGCGTGTGGATCCTGCCGGGGCGCGGGCCAATGTGATGTTCGTTCCGGCTATCCCGCTGGTTTTTCTGTCGCTGAACGACGGGGCAATCGGGCTGACCATGGGTCTAATTGCGGCTGGAATTCTGACGGCTGCCGCGTACCTTTTGCGCGAAGGGTTGCGGGCCGAAGCCGCGTATCACGACCGCCGTGCAGCCCGCCGCCCGGCCATTCCACGAAAAATATTTGCCAGTGTTCTGACCGGGCTTGGCGTGGGTCTCGCCGCTTTTCGCAACGATTATCTTGATGTCGGTACTGCCTCTCAAATCAGCGTGCTGGCCCCGTTGCTCTACGGGCTTGTCGGAACAGTGCTTCATTCTGTGTCCTTCGGCGTCGATCCCTTGACGGACAAGGGCATGGAGGGCGTCGATACCTTTCAACAGGACCGGGTTGCGCGAGTTGTTGGCGATGCGGAAAAACTGCTGCAGGATATGTCCGACGCCATCAAACGCGCAGGCGACCGAAAGATCGAAGCGCGTGTCGAACGTTTTCAGGACACCGCTCGAGAATTGTTCCGGACGGTCGAGGATGACCCCCGCGACCTCACGGGCGCACGCAAGTACCTGACTGTCTATTTGCGCGGCGCGCGCGATGCGACCGCCAAGTTTGCTGATGTCTACGCGAGAACACGGGACGCCAGCGCCCTGGCCGATTTTGCGGCGTTGCTGGACGATCTGGAACAGAATTTTGCCGCGCGCACCCGCAAGATGCTGCTGGATGACCACAGCGATTTGACAGTCGAAATTGAAGTTCTGCGCGACCGTTTGAAGCGCGAAGGTGTCCGGCCGGAGTGACCGGTTTGATTGATTGAGGAGGCGATTCATGTCCGATGCCACAAGAAACAAAGCTGTAGAAGCCGAAGCACTGGTGCAGGAAGTCACGGCTGTCGCCCTACCTGAACCCCAGACCGAAGCCGTTTCACTGGAAACTGCCGACGCGCCGGTTGGTGCCGAGATTCGCAAGCGGATGGGCGAAATCGACATGGCTGATACCAATTCGATCGTCTCGTTCGGATCGCGCGCCCAGGCAGAGTTGCAGGAAATCAGCCAATCGATGCTGGCAGATGTCCGCAACAAGGACGTAGGTCCGGCAGGCGACAGCCTGCGTGATATCGTGACCACAATTCGCGGCTTTTCGGTTAGCGAACTGGACGTGCGTCGCGAACGGTCATGGTGGGAAAAGCTTTTGGGCCGCGCCGCGCCTCTCGCCAAGTTCACCGCCCGGTACGAAGAGGTCCAGAGCCAGATCGACCGAATAACCGACGATCTTCTTGGACACGAACATACATTGCTCAAGGACATTAAATCGTTGGACCTGCTCTATGAAAAGACGCTTGGGTTCTATGACGAGTTGGCGCTCTATATTGCAGCAGGAGAAGAAAAGCTGACCGAACTTGACAGCCAAGACATTCCCGCAACTGCAGCCGGGGTCGAGACTGCAGGCGAAAGTGAACAGGTGATGAAGGCGCAGGAATTGCGCGACCTGCGAGCCGCACGTGACGATCTTGAACGCCGTGTGCACGACCTCAAGCTGACGCGGCAGGTGACGATGCAGTCGCTTCCCTCGATCAGGCTGGTCCAGGAAAACGACAAGTCGCTGGTGACCAAGATCAACTCGACGCTGGTCAACACTGTCCCGCTTTGGGAAACGCAACTGGCGCAAGCCGTCACCATACAGCGAAGCGCCGAGGCGGCGGCGGCAGTGAGCGAGGCCAATGATCTGACCAACGAACTTTTGACTGCCAACGCCGCCAACCTGCGCGAAAGCAACAAGATGATCCGGCAGGAAATGGAACGCGGTGTTTTTGATATCGAGGCAGTCAAACAGGCCAACGCCGATCTGGTCGGCACGATTCAGGAAAGCCTGCAGATTGCCGATGAAGGCAAGGCAAAGCGCGCCGCAGCCGAGGAAGAACTGAAAAAGATGGAGGCGGAGTTGCGAGATACACTGGCCGCCGCCAAGGCCCGGCAGGACGGCATGGGTGACGCCGCCGGAACCGCAGTTCCGGGCTGAACCACTTGATTGCGCAAAGGCTCAGATTTGGCAATTCGAGCGCAGCAATCTGCGCCCTGTTGGCATTGGTTGGCTGCGATGTCGATGGGCCGCCTTTACCAGTACCGCAGGAACGCCCGGCGACGTCGGCCCCTCCTGCCAACGCCTATGTCCCACCCTCGGCACAAAGCCAGGACCTGGCCCGGTACTATGAAAAGGTGCAAGGCGATCTGCTGACGCGGGGGTTGCTGCGCACGGATGGCGGCGGCCCGGATACGCCTTATGATGCGCAAGATCTTGTCCGGAATTTCGAAACCATTGCGTTCTACAGCGAGTATTCCGGTCAGAGCGTCTCGAGCACTCCTCGCCGCACCAGCGGGCGTCTCAGCCGATGGGTCGATTCGGTCCGGATCAGTGTCGACTATGGCCCAAGCGTTCCGCCCGAGCGCAGACAGAAGGACAGTGCGCGGGTGAAATCCTATGCTGCGCGGCTTTCACGCGTCACGGGTCATCCGATCTCCACCACTGACCAGAACTCCAATTTCCATGTCTTCATCGCAGGTGACGATGACACGGCCTATGTTCAAGACCGGCTGCGGCAACTGATCCCGAATATTGGACAGGCTCAGCTTGATTTGTTCAACGATCTGCCCCGCGCGTTCTATTGCTTTGTCTTCGCGTCCGCCGGCGGCGGGTCAAGCCACACTTACACGCGTGCTGTCGCTTTGATACGGGCGGAGCATCCCGACCTCGTGCGGCTCAGTTGTATTCACGAAGAGATTGCGCAGGGCCTCGGACTGCCCAATGACAGCCCTGCCGCGCGGCCCTCAATTTTCAATGATGATGACGAGTTCGCCCTGCTGACCAGTCACGACGAAAAGTTACTGATGATGCTTTACGATCCTCGGCTGAAGCCGGGCATGACCGCCGCTGAGGCACGCCCAGTGACCGAGGATATTGCAAGAGAATTGATGGGGCAGCCGCTCTGACAGCTTTGACAGGAGAAAACCCATGGGAATTTTCGATTTTCTGACCGGTGAGTTCATCGATGTCATTCATTGGGTGGACGACACTCGCGACACAATGGTCTGGCGGTTCGAGCGTGAGGGGCATGAGATCAAGTACGGTGCCAAGTTGACCGTGCGCGAGGGGCAATCGGCGGTGTTTGTACATGAAGGGCAACTGGCGGATGTGTTCACGCCCGGCCTGTACATGTTGGAAACCAACAACATGCCGATCCTGACCACCTTGCAGCACTGGGATCACGGCTTCAAAAGCCCTTTCAAATCCGAGATCTATTTCGTCAACACGACGCGTTTCAATGATCTGAAATGGGGCACCAAGAACCCGATCATGCTGCGTGATCCGGAGTTTGGTCCCACCCGCATTCGCGCCTTTGGCACCTATACAATTCGGGTCAAGGACCCGGCGCGGTTCCTGGTGGAAATTGTCGGTACCGATGGCGAATTCACCATGGACGAGATCAGTTTTCAGATCCGCAACATCATCGTTCAGGAGTTTTCCCGAGTGATCGCAAGCTCGGGCATTCCGGTTCTGGACATGGCGGCCAACACCGCCGATCTGGGCAAACTGATCGCTGCCGAAGTGTCGCCGGTTCTGGATGCCTATGGCCTGGAAATGCCTGAATTCTATATCGAAAACATCTCGCTGCCACCTGCTGTCGAGGCCGCTTTGGACAAGCGCACGTCGATGGGGCTGGCGGGTGATCTGGGCAAGTTCACCCAGTATTCGGCAGCCGAAGCGATGACCGCAGCGGCCAGCAATCCCGGTCAGGGCGGCGGCATGGGCGCCGGTCTTGGCATGGGAATGGGTATGGCGATGGCGCAGCAGATGGCGACCAGCCAGCCGCGCGGCCCATGGGGAGCGCCTGCGGCAGCTGCGCAAGCGGCTCCGCCGCCGCCACCTCCAGTCGAACATGTCTGGCATGTCGCGGTGAATGGAGAAACCTCGGGGCCGTTCTCGAAGGCCAGGCTGGGACGGATGGCGGCGGGCGGAGAGATCACGCGCGACACTTATGTCTGGACTGCAGGTCAGGACGGCTGGAAACGGGCGGAAGATGTGCAGGAACTGGCGCAGCTTTTCACCGTCCTGCCGCCCCCGCCGCCGGGTGCGTGACGGAAGCAACATCCAGATGTGTAGCTGCGAAGTGTTCATTTTGTACTGATTCTAAGGGGGTAGTTGTGCGAATTGTACAACGCATATCGGGACCCTTGGCGGGCAGTTCGCTTGAGGTGGCCCGCATTTCCGTGATGCTGGTGGCGCTGCTTCACGCCGTCGTCGCCATCTGGCACCAGGCCGCCAGAAAGGATTGCACCATGACCCGGATGACAAAGGCAAAGGCCTGACCCATGACCGCTGCTCCACCGCCCCCGCCAACCGACACCTCTGGTCCTGCCGTGCAGGAGCATCGCTTTCCCTGCGCGCAATGCGGGGCGGATTATCGGTTCAATCCGAAACAAGGGGCGTTGGTGTGCGACCATTGCGGCCATTCCGAAGCCATCGGCGCCGGTCCCTGGGGCGGGGCCAGCTTGCGCGAACTGGATTTCGATGCGGCCCTGGCCGAACGCCTGCCCGATGCAGAGATGGAAGAAACGCGGGTGCTGGCCTGTCCCAACTGTGCCGCCCAGGTCGAGTTCGATCCGGATACCCACGCCGCCGAATGCCCGTTCTGCGCGACGCCGGTCGTGACGGGAACCGGTATTCACCGGCATATCAAGCCGCGCGGCGTGCTGCCGTTTGCGTTGGATGAGCGCACGGCGCACAAGGCCATGTCGGATTGGCTGGGCCGGTTGTGGTTCGCCCCCAGCGGCCTGAAGGAATACGCGCGAAAAGGCCGCCGGATGGAGGGGATATACGTTCCCTACTGGACGTTCGATGCCGACACGAAATCGGCTTATCGGGGTGAACGCGGAGACGTCTATTACGAAACCCGTACCGTCATGAGGGATGGAAAGCGGGTGCAGCAGCAGGTTCAGAAAGTACGCTGGTCATCCAGATCCGGGCGCGTTGCGCGGTTCTTTGACGACGTGCTGGTGCTGGCGTCCACATCCCTGCCCAAAAGCTATACCGACGCGCTGCAGCCGTGGGACCTGCCTGCGCTGGAACCCTATCAGCCCGAATACCTGGCCGGTTATCGGGCCGAAGCCTATACCGTCGGGCTGGCCGACGGGTACGCCGAGGCGCGGGCCCATATGGCGCGCGTGATCGAACGCGACGTCAGATTCGACATAGGCGGCGACCGACAGCGGATCCACGGCATCGAAACCGATGTGCGCGACGTCACCTTCAAACATATTCTGCTGCCGGTGTGGATGGCGGCCTATAAATATCGCGGCCAGACCTATCGCTTTGTCATCAACGGCAGAACAGGGCAGGTTCAGGGAGAACGCCCCTGGTCGGCGATCAAGATCACCATCGCGGTTCTTCTGGGCCTGCTTGTCGCCGCCGGGATCGGCTATCTGACGGCAACCGGCCAACAGTGAAACGGCGTGTTCCCATGTAAAGGGCATTGGCAGGGAATACCGCCAATGCCCGGGTTTCACCTTTGGCCTTGCCGCCAGCCGTCAGTTGCGCGAAATCTCGATCTTTTTCGCCGTTTCGGCTTTTTCGGCTGGCTTTTTCGGCACTGTCACATGCAGCACGCCGTCTCTCATCCTAGCGCTTGCCTTGGCGGCGTCGGCGTCATCAGGCAGCCGGAAGGACCGGCGGAAAGCGCCGTATTGACGTTCCGAGAAGTACCAGGTGTCACCCTTTTTCTCCTCGTGGGTTTTTTTCTCGCCCCGGACGGTGACGACGCCTTCTTCGACGGTCAGTTCGATATCCTCGTCCGACACGCCCGGAAGCTCCATCGATATGTCATAGGCATTGTCGTTGCCCGATGCCTCGGTCGCCGGGCTGAGCCAGTCGGCCAGTTTTGCACCGAAGTGCCGGAACGGGTCATAAAGCGAGGGCCAGAGGCCCGCGTGATCGGATTTTTCAACCATGTTCAGTCCTCCATTTTGCGTTTATCGGATTATCGCACAAAGCGCCGGGTTGCGCCTTGATGCGCCTCAAGATCCGGCAGGACTGTCCGCTTGCGCCGAAGCGAATCTGCGGCCATTCTGCGCCGCGACATGAAGGGGGTGCGGCGCATGACATTGGCGGTTCTGGATGAGTTGTTGGCCCAGCGGCATTCCTGCCGCGCCTTTCGCCCGGACCCGGTGCCGCGAACGGATATCGAGCAGATACTGAACAGCGCGCGCAAGGTTCCCAGCTGGTGCAATGCACAGCCCTGGCAGGTCATCATAACCTCGGGCGACGAGACCGAAGCCTTTCGCACCGCCCTGCAGCAGGAAGCACAAACCGCGCCCGTCACCCCCGACCTGCCGTTTCCCAGTTCTTATTCCGGTGTCTATCTGGACCGTCGCCGCGCCTGCGGCTGGGCGTTGTATGAAGCGGTCGGGGTGGAAAAGGGAGACCGCGCGGGATCAGCCCGGCAGATGATGGAGAATTTCGCCCTGTTCGGGGCGCCGCATTGTGCGATCGTGTCAAGCCCGGCGGAGCTTGGGGGCTATGGCGCGATGGATTGCGGCGGGTTCGTGACGGCCTTTGCCCTGGCCGCCCGGGCCCTGGGGGTTGCGACCATTCCGCAGGCGGCGGTCGCCTCGTACGGGCCGTTCCTGCACCGGTATTTCGGCATCGGCGACGACCGGCTGGTTCTGTGCGCGATTTCCTTTGGCTATCCGGACCCCGATCACCCCGCCAACGCGTTCAGAACGCCTCGTGCGGGGGTGGAGGACTTTGTCGATTGGCGCGGATGAGCGGCCCCTTGATCCTGTGCTGCGGCGAGGCGGTGCTGGACCTTGTTCCGGCGCGGCTTGAAGGCGGGGACGACGGGTTTCGCCCGGTTCCCGGCGGGGCGGCGGTCAATACGGCGGTGGCACTGGCGCGACTTGGGGTTTCATCCGGGTTTTTCGGAGCACTTTCGACCGACCCGATGGGCGAGCGGCTTGGGGCGCATCTGCGGCGCGAGGGGGTCGATGCAGGGTTTGCGGTCAGGCTTGATGCGCCATCCACCGTTGCCTTGGCGCACCCTTTGCCGGATGGAACGCGGTTCGATCTGTTCGATGACGGCAGCGCCGGGCGCGGGCTGAGGCAGGTGCCCGATCTGCCCGATGATGTCGGGGCCATGGTCTTTGGGGGCGTGAGCCTGATCCACGCGCCGTCTGCCGAGGTTTTCGCCGGGCTGGCGCAGATGGCCCGGGGGCCGCTGATCTGGCTGGACCTGAACATCCGGCCCGGCCTTGTGACCGACGACAAGGCCTATCGCGCGCGGTTGGCGCGGCTGATCGGGGCCGCGCATGTGGTCAAGGTGTCGGACGAGGATCTGGACTGGCTCGGCCCCCTGCCCCCGCTGCGCGCGGATCAACTGATGATACGGACCCATGGCGCGCGGGGGGCGACCGTGCGGCTGGGTCCGCACGAGCTCAGCGAGGCCGCGCCCGAGGTCAAGGTGAGCGACACGGTGGGTGCCGGCGACATATTCACGGCGGGGTTTCTGGCGTATGTGTACCGGCGGCGGCAATTGCGCACGCCGCTCGGTCTGAGCGGTGACGCGTTGCGCGGGGCGCTGCGCGCCGGTATCCGGGCCGCCAGCCTGAGCGTCGCGCATCCGGGCGCGGAAGCACCCGAATTGGAGGAGATGGAATGCGTGCTTTGATCCAACGTGTGACGCGGGCGGCGGTGTCGGTCGATGGCGCGGTGATCGGCAAGACCGGACCGGGCCTGATGATACTGGTTTGCGCCATGCAGGGCGACGGCGAGGCGCAGGCGGATCAGCTGGCCGCGAAGATTTCCAAGCTGCGCGTATTCAAGGACGAGGCGGGCAAGATGAACCGCTCGGTTCTGGATATCGGCGGCTCGGCCCTTGTGGTCAGCCAGTTCACGCTGGCGGCCGATACATCGCGCGGGAACCGGCCCGGATTCTCTGCGGCGGCCGCGCCCGACGAGGGAGAGCGGTTGTATGAGTATTTTGCCGCAAAAATCGCCTCGCACGGCGTTCCTGTCGAGACCGGGCAGTTTGGGGCGGATATGGCGGTGGAACTGGTCAATGACGGCCCGGTGACGATCTGGATGGACATATGAACAAGGCACGGGAAACGGCGCGATCGATCTGGCAGGCCGGTGTGGATGCGGTCGGAGGCTACAAGGCGACCGAAACCGCCCTTGCGGACATGGCACGGCCCGACCGGATTCTGGCGGTCGGCAAGGCGGCGGGCGCGATGGCGCGGGCCGCTTTGGACCGGTTCGGAGACCTGCCCTGTCTGGTCGTTACCAAGGATGGCCATGGCGACGGGTTGCCAAGGCATGTGCACCTGATCGAGGCCTCGCATCCGGTGCCCGATGTCCGCAGCCTGGCAGGTGGCCGGGCATTGCGCGAGGCGGCGGAGCAGATGGCGCCGACAGAGCGGCTGCTGCTGCTGGTCTCGGGCGGCGCCTCGTCCCTGGCCGAGGATCTGGTGCCCGGGAAGACGCTGGATGACCTCTCGGCATTGAACAGGCGTCTGCTGGCGACCGGGTTGGATATCGGGGCGATGAATGCCGAGCGCCGCACGATGTCCCGCGTCAAGGGCGGCGGGCTTTTGTCTGGGTTCAAGGGCGCGCGGGTCGACGTTCTGGCGATTTCGGATGTTCCGGGGGATGATCTGATGGTGATCGGTTCGGGCATCGGCGCCCTGCCCGAATCCTGCGGATACGAGGCCAGCACCCGCGTCATCGCATCGAACGCGCATGCGCGGCAGGCGGCTGCGGACGCCGCCGAACGGATGGGTCTTGCGGTGGCGGCGAATGAAGAGGCCCTGCATGATGAACTTGGGCGTCTGGCATCCGGCCTTGGTCCGCGCATCCGAGACATGGCCTGTGGCGTGATGGTTTTTGGCGGCGAACCGACAGTGATGCTGCCCGAGCAGCCGGGTCGTGGCGGGCGGAATCAGGCGCTGGCCCTGGCGCTGGCCCGCGAGATCGCGGGGTGTGACGGGATCACCGTGGTTGTTGGCGGCACGGACGGCACGGACGGCCCGACCGACGCCGCCGGAGCCATCGTCGACGGCAACATCTGGGGTGATGGCGCGGCAGAGGCATTGGAGCGGGCCGACAGCGGAACCTATCTGGAACAATGCGGGGCGCTGCTGAAGACCGGGCCGACCGGCACCAACGTCATGGACCTGCTGGTCGCAATCAAGGCATAGATTGGCGCGAATCCCCTTTCAGGCAGGCGACGAGCCTCTCAGAGTTCGGGGATGACCACCGGCAACGCGTTTCAGCGTGAAATCGAGAAAACTCCTGCATCGGGCATCGCGCGACCTGAGTGGCGACGGCTGTCTGCAAGACGATTCCGACAGGTGAATCATGGACACTCCGAACTGGCCGGGAACTGCATTCATGAATATAGTGGCTGCGTCAGCGGCATCACGAGGAACCTACGGGCAAATCATCCCTTCCCTGTTTCGCCTCACCGGAAATTGATGGCACATTTTCCGAAACGTGGGATTGCGCATTCACCCCTTCTATGCCGGACCAAGGAAAAAACGCTGGAATTCAGGCAGTTTTCATCTTGGCATCACGAAGAAAGCCTATGAAGCCGCACAGAGGTTCCATGAAAGAGGAAGACAACACGGAGATAACGCCACAATAAATGACATCTAACAGCAGGCAGGACGAAAGATTAGTGCTTGCCGGAGGATCGATATTCCGCCTACATTGACTCGTCCGTCAATAAAAAACGCCAGCGAATGGCACAGAATGCTCAATTGGGAGATACTTATGAACGAACAACTCACTCACATGACCGGTCAGGTGACCGCGGGCAAGCTGACCCGCCGCGAATTCATGGGGAAAGCGGCGGCGCTTGGCGTCTCGGCGGCCATGGCCAGCACAATGTTTGCGAATGCGGCCAAGGCAGCGGGACCGAACAAGGGCGGCGATCTGAAAATCGGCTCCATTGGTGGCGAATCGACGAACTCCCTCGACCCTGCATCCTATGCGAGCCAGGTGCCCGCTCTTAACGGCCGCCAGTTCGGCGACACCCTTGTGGTGGTTTCACCGGACGGTTCGATTGAATCGCGTCTGGCCGAAAGTGTTGAGGCCAGCGCAGATGCCAAGGTCTGGAATTTCAAGATCCGTCAGGGAGTCGAATTTCACAACGGCAAGACCCTGACCAGCGAAGACGTGCTGAAGACCATGCAGCGCCATTCGGACGAAAATTCGAAGTCGGGCGCCTTGGGCATCATGAAGGAAATCGAGTCGATGAAGGCCGATGGAGACACGTTCTCTGTCACCCTGAACAACCCGAACGCCGACTTGCCGTATCTCATGGCCGACTATCACCTGATCATTCAACCGGATGGCGGCATGGACAATCCGGGCGCAGGCATCGGAACCGGCCCGTACAAGCTTGAAGTAGACGAGCCGGGTGTGCGTCACGCCTTCACAAAGTTCGAGAACTACTGGGCTGATAACGGCCATTTTGACAGCGTCGAGATTATCGCCATCAATGACTCCACCGCACGCACGGCAGCGCTGCAATCCGGACAGGTCCACCTGATCAACCGGGTTGAACCCAAGGTTGCAGGACTTCTGAGCCGCGCACCGGGCCTGACGGTGCAACCTACGACAGGGCGCGGGCACTATGTCTTTATCATGCACGGTGACACGGCACCATTCGACAACAACGAACTTCGTTTGGCTCTGAAATACGCCATCAACCGCGAAGAGCTGGTCGAGAAGATCCTTCAGGGCTATGGCAGCGTCGGCAATGATATCCCGATCAACGCGGCTTATCCGCTATTTGACGATACGATCCCGCAGCGTGCGTTCGACCTCGACAAGGCAGCCGAACACTACAAGGCATCCGGCCATGATGGATCACCGATCATTCTGCGCACCTCCGAAGTCGCCTTCCCGGGCGCAGTGGATGCCGCAGCACTGTTCCAGCAATCCGCTGCGCAGGCCGGTATCCCACTGGAAATTAAGCGCGAACCGGGCGATGGCTACTGGTCCGAGGTCTGGAACGTGCAGCCCTTCTGCGCTTCTTACTGGACCGGGCGCCCGGTACAGGACCAGATGTATTCCACCGCGTACCTTTCGACAGCCGATTGGAACGACACGCGCTGGAAGCGGCCGGAATTCGACGACATGCTGAACCAGGCGAAGGGCGAGCTCGACACCGCCAAACGCAAGGAGCTCTATTCCCAAATGGGTCGTCTGTTGAACGAAGAGGGTGGCCTGATCTGTCCGATGTTCAACCAGTTCATTGACGGTGTCAGCGACAAGCTGGCCGGTTGGGAAGCTGACCCATATGATGAACTGATGGGCGGTCAGGCGACTCGCAAGATGTGGTTCGCCTGACTCGGGTTCCTCAGAATGCACCCGATCATCAAACTGGTTTCCCAGCGCCTTGCGCTGGGACTCCTTTTGCTCATTGGCGCTTCGGCCCTGATCTTTGGCCTGACCGAAGCCCTGCCCGGAGACGCCGCGCAAGCCGTCCTGGGCCAGTCCGCAACCCCGGAATCCCTCGCCAACCTGCGCGAGGAAATGGGCCTCGACCGTCCTGCCCTGACCCGGTACTTCGATTGGTTGGGCGGCATCGTGCAAGGCGACCTTGGCCAGTCGCTGACCAACAAGCTGGACATCGCCGAAAGCATCGGCAAGCGGCTTGGGAATACACTGTTTCTGGCCTGCGTAGCGGCGATCGTATCGGTTCCGCTGGCGATCTTTCTGGGCCTGCTGGCCGTCCGGTATCGCAACCGCTGGCCTGACAAACTGATTTCTGCCGTCACCCTGACGACGGTTTCGATCCCCGAATTCCTCATCGGCTATGTGCTGGTCTATTTCATCTCGGTGAAACTGGGATGGTTCTCGTCGCTGGCGATGGTCAACGACTCCATGTCTTTCGGTGAAAGGCTTTACGCCATTGCGCTGCCCGCCTTGGTTCTGACGCTGGTGGTATTGGCGCAGATGATGCGGATGACGCGGGCGGCGATCCTGAACCTGATGCAGTCGGCCTATATCGAAACGGCCGAGCTGAAAGGGTTGTCCACTTTTCAGGTCATCGCCCGGCATGCGTTTCCGAACGCCATTTCGCCCATCGTGAACGTCGTCATGCTGAACCTGGCCTATCTGGTGGTCGGTGTTGTCGTCGTCGAGGTGGTGTTCGTCTATCCCGGCATGGGGCAATACCTTGTGGATGCGGTGACCAAGCGCGACGTGCCGGTTGTTCTGGCCTGCGGCGTGGTGTTCGCTGCCGTCTATATCGGCCTGAACATGGTGGCAGACATCGTGTCGATCCTTGCCAACCCAAGATTGAGGCACCCGAAATGATCAAGAATATTCCTCTTTCGGCGCTGATCGGCCTGTTCTTCACCGGCCTCTATTTCTTTGTGGCGTTCACCGCGCCGCTGATCGCCCCTTATGGAATGGCCGAGGTTGTGGGCGACGTGTGGGAACCCGCCAGCGCCGAGCACCTGCTGGGCACCGACAATATCGGCCGCGACCTGCTGACCCGCATGATCTATGGCGGGCGCACGACGATTTTCATCGCCGCGGCGGCGACGATCCTGAGTTTCGCGACCGGAACCTCTCTGGGGTTGCTGGCAGCGGTTCTGGGGGGATGGGCCGATCAGGTTCTTAGCCGGGCAGTCGATCTGGTGATGTCGATCCCGACACTGATTCTGGCGCTGGTGGTGCTGGCAATCGTACCCGTGACCGTCCCGATCCTGATTTTGGTAATGGGCCTTCTGGATGCGACGCGCCCCTATCGCCTGTCGCGATCCGTTGCCGTGGACATCAACGTGATGGACTATGTCGAAGCCGCAAAGCTGCGTGGTGAGGGCCGGGTCTGGATCATCTTCCGGGAAATCCTGCCGAATGCCCTGTCGCCCCTGGTGGCTGAATTCGGCCTGCGGTTCATCTTCATGGTGCTGTTCATTTCGACCCTGTCCTTCCTGGGACTGGGCGTGCAGCCGCCGCTGGCCGACTGGGGCGGCATCGTGAAGGAAAACAAGGACGGCATCGTCTATGGCATCGGAGCGGCCCTGTGGCCCGCAGTCGCCATCGCGACGCTGGCCATTTCGGTCAACCTTGTGGCCGACTGGGTGCTGAACCGCACCACATCGCTGAAAGGAGGCCGGGGATGAGCGAACCACTTCTCAAGGTCCGTGGCCTGAAAATCGGCGCGACTGTCTATCCGCCGGGCGAAAAGCCCCATGACATCGAAATCGTGCACGGGGTCGATTTCGACCTGGAACGCGGCAAGGTGCTGGGGCTGATCGGGGAATCCGGGGCCGGCAAGTCCACCATCGGCCTTGCCTCGATGGCCTATGGCCGGGGCGGGGTCAAAATCACCGGCGGCGAAGTCTGGGTGAACGGGCGCGATATCATGAAGTCGTCCCTGGGTGACATCCGCAACCTGCGCGGCGGCGAGGTGACATATGTCTCGCAATCCGCGGCGGCATCGTTCAACCCGGCCAAGAAGATCATGGATCAGGTTGTCGAAGCGGCGGTCGAGCACAAGAAATTCTCGCGCAAGCAGGCTGAAGCACGCGCGCGGGAACTGTTTGCCAAGCTGGGCCTGCCCGATCCCGACAATATCGGTGATCGTTACCCGCACCAGGTCTCGGGCGGCCAGTTGCAGCGCTGCATGACCGCGCTGGCGCTGTGTCCGGAACCCGATCTGGTGGTCTTCGACGAACCCACCACGGCGCTGGATGTGACCACCCAGATCGACGTTCTGATGGCGATCAAGGAAGCCATCGCAGATACCGGCGTGGCGGCGCTTTACATCACCCACGACCTTGCCGTCGTGGCGCAGGTGAGCGACGAGATCATGGTGCTGAGGATGGGCAATACGGTCGAATATGGCTCGACCGACCAGATCATCAACAACCCGCAGGAGGAGTATACCCAGGCGCTGGTCTCGGTCCGCTCCATCGAGCACGAGGAAAAACAGCCCACGCCCGAAGCGGTGCTGACCGTCGACGGGATCACCGCGCGGTACAAGGGGCTGAATTTCGACGTGCTGCACAACGTCAATGTCGAGCTTCATCCCGGGCAGACGCTGGCGATCGTGGGCGAATCCGGCTCGGGCAAATCCACGCTGGCGCGGGTGATCACCGGGCTGTTGCCGCCGCGCGATGGCTCGATCACTTTTGCCGGACGCAAGCTGTCGCGTGATCTGGCCGGGCGATCCCGCGAGGATCTGCGTGAGTTGCAGATGATCTATCAGATGGCCGATGTCGCGATGAACCCCCGCCAGACTGTGGGTACGATCATCGGACGGCCGCTGGAGTTCTATTTCGGTATGCGCGGATCGGAAAAGCGCAAGCGGGTCATCGAATTGCTGGACGAGATCGAACTGGGCGAAAAATTCATCGACCGCTATCCGGCGGAGCTGTCGGGCGGCCAGAAACAGCGGGTCTGCATCGCCCGCTCGCTGGCGGCCAAGCCCAAGATGATCATCTGTGACGAGGTCACCTCGGCGCTTGATCCGCTGGTGGCGGACGGCATTCTGAAACTGCTGCTGGATCTGCAGAAGATCGAGGATGTGGCCTATCTGTTCATCACCCACGATCTGGCGACGGTGCGCGCCATCAGTGACAGTATCGCGGTGATGTATCAGGGGCGCGTTGTCCGCTATGGCTCGAAATCGCAGGTGCTGAACCCGCCCTTTGACGACTATACCGATCTGCTGCTCAGCTCGGTGCCCGAGATGCATCTGGGTTGGTTGGAAGAAGTGGTTGCGCATCGCAAGATGGAGAGCGCGGGGAACTGATCCCGTTTCGAAAAACGTTAATCCCGGCTTTTGCCTGACGGCAGAGGTCGGGATTTTACCATTCGGGGCGTGAACTGGCAGGCCTGTGCGCCGCTCTTCGCTAGTCTCGGCCAAAACTGACCCTCGCAACGGAGCACGCGATGGACCGCAAATTGCTGTTGATCATTCTGGACGGCGTACCGTACCGGAATTTCCGCCGTCTGTTCGGCAATCTCGAAGGCTGGGTGGACAGCGGCGAGGCGCGGGTGTGGAAGCTGCGCGCGGTGCTGCCCTCGACTTCGGCAAGCTGCTATGCCTCGATCCATACCGGCGTCACCCCGCAGGAACACGGCTGTACCGGCAACGGCAACGTGTTTCGTCTGAACCACAAGGACATCTTTAGCCAGGTGCGCCAGGCAGGCGGTGTCACCGGCGCGGTCACGCACAGCTTTTGGTCGCAATTCTTCAACCGTCATCCGTTCGATTATGTCCGCGACATCGAATATGACGAACCCGAGAGCACGACCATCAATCATGGCCGGTTCCATTCGATGACCGGGTATGGCCATGCCAACCAGATGACGCCGTCGGATGTCGACCTGTTCGCGACACTGACCAATCTGTGTCTGCGCTTCGGTCTGGATTACGGTATTTTGCACACCTGCACGCTCGACAGTATGGGGCACCGCTTTTTCCACGAATGCGAGGAAATGGATCATGCCTGTTTTGTCATGGACGAGATGCTGGCCCCGTTCATCCCGCGGTGGCGCCAGTTGGGGTATGACGTGATCGTCACCGCAGATCACGGCCAGGACGAGCGTGGCCATCATGGCGGGCGCAGCGAGTTGCAACAGGAAACGGCGCTCTATTACTTCGGGGATGCCGACGGGCCGGAACCGGTTGCGGTGATCGACCAGTTGCAACTGGCACCGACTGTTCTGGACCGGCTGGGGGCGCCCATTGTCGATACCATGAAGGCAAAGCCGTTCTTATCGTGACCCGCTTTCAACTGGCGCTGGAAAGGCGATTGCAACGCCTTTCCCGTAAGCGTCCGATGAACCCGACCTAGCAACTGTATTTCTCAGGCGGTCTGAGCCGACCAGTTTTGCCGAGATTTTAGGAGTGCGTTCGCGATTGTAACGAGCTTTCTAGCGACTGCTGTGATGATGACTTGGGGTCGTGGACGCTGCATTCGTTGCGGCACACTTTTGCGACAACAGCAGTTGAAGCAGGCATCCCGGAGGAAGTGGTTGGGCGGCTCCTGAATCACGCTGCCAAATCGATCACTGGGGCGCGCTATGTTCGCCCGAACCTCGACTTCATGCGAGCCGCGATGTCGGTGGTCGTCAACGAGTTGGATAAACGCTTGAATCTACAGGAATCCGCAAGCGAGCCTCAGCGTTTAAACGCGTTACCTTAATAATATCAGATACTTACTTGCATTTTGCCCGGTTCTACCCATATAAATCATTGCGGAAACATCGCCGACGTCGGACGCATTAGCGAGAACGGGAGTCCGACTGAGAGTTCGCGGTCGCCCGAGAGGGTGTATCAACCGGGTTGCCCGTCAGCAGACGGGAGTAGGTGTAAGGTAGACCGGTCGGCTGCAATGAGGCAGCGGCGACCGGCGCTGCGCACCACCGAAGCCGGAGCACCGCGCGGACAGGCACAGCCCATAGAAGGGTGTGCTATGTCCTGTGAATACCTTACCACCGAGGAAGCTGCTGAAGTCCTTCGGCTTCGCCCGACGACGCTCGAACATTGGCGGACGGTCCGCAAGGGACCGCCCTTCGTGCGTGTCGGCCCCCGGTGCGTCCGCTATCGCAGCACCGATCTTGATCTCTGGCTGAGCCAGCGGTCCATCGCAACGAACTGAAAACCCCGGAACGCGAGCGCGCTCCGGGGCGGGTGGTAGTACTGCGACAATGGCAAGGTGTCTACTGGCATCATAAGTCGCTGAATTTATTGCCACAACCATGACTTCGGGTGCGTTCCGTCTCTTTCGACGGAGTAGTCACAATGAACTCTTTTCTAGTACTTTTCGATGGATGGTCGAAAGACCATCTTCAACTTTCGCCCGGCGAAAAAACTGAAACCGGCAAGGTGCGCGGCGAATACCGCACTGTTCCCGGCCCCATTACGGCCGAAATGGTGCAGCGCCACTTCGACGGCGAAGTGAGCCTCGGCGTCTCGCCTTTACGCGAGGATGGAACCGTGATGTTTGGTGCCATCGATGTCGATATCGCAGATATGGATATCGATCTCATCCATGCCTGCGCGCGCCGCATTCGTGCGACTTGCGCGTTCTTCTGGTCGAAATCGCGCGGCATTCACATCTATGTCTTCGCGGAAGAACCTATTCCCGCGCAGCTGATGGTCGATTACCTCACGATGCTGCGTAACCGGCTGCCCAAGGAGGTGCAGGTTGCCGCAAAGGAAATCTTTCCCAAGCAGACCAGTCCAACCGATGTGAAGAAGCCGAGCGCAATCAACCTGCCGATGTTCGGAAAACAGCGTGAATGCATTGGCGGTTTCACGCCTGATGGTCGGACGATTGCTGTGGGTGACAATGAGAAGCCGACCGAACTCTTCGATCTTCTCGCCACAGACTGCCGGGTTTCCCTCGACTTCGTGACGAAGGCTCTCAAGGCACGGCAGGTTGTCGTCGACACGGTCAACGCCGGATACCGCATTCCCGATGATCCGCCGGGACGGCAGGAACTGCTCTGGCGTGTCGCCTGCTCAATGCAAGCTCGCGGATGGCCGGACCAGGACCTTGAAGCAGAGCTACGGCGCCTGAAAGTTCCTCGTCAGGTCAAGAAGATGGTGGGCAGGCCTTGCCCACCCCCACTCCACGGAATGGAGAAAACGAAGTCTTCCTTGATCGTGAGGCCGCCCGCGATGTGCAAAAATATCGAGCGGCCAAAACAGCCGCCGAGGCACGTGGCGTTCCACTTCGTATCGTGGACAACAACGGCCCGGCTGTCGCCGCACGGCCGGGAAAGCAATCTGAACTGAGGAGCTTCGACGATCCAGTCCACAAAGTCCGCTACCTTCGACGCGATCAAATCCAAGGCGCACCAATTCGACATCGCACCGCCGCGGAACGGGACGGGCTGAAGCTCGTCCTATTCACTTCGCTTGATGACCTCGACGAAAACGGTATGGCCGCCTATCGCGAGGCGCGTGGCAAGCCGTGAGAGAGTCACCGCAAAGGAACGACCGCGGCAGAGTTCCCGAATTGGCCCGCCCGCGAAAGAAGACCGGCAGGCCCTGCACGATATGCAGTCACCCTCTTGTTGCCGACATAGACCGCCATATCGTGCGCCGCTCAATGACGCGCGCCGCGATGGTGACAAAGTACGATGTGAGCCAAGACGCACTTCGTCGCCACTTCAACGCTCACATTTCTGAGGAAGCCAAGCGGAGCATCTTGCTTGCCGAGAGGGTCGCGCGTCAGAACATGTCGGCTTCTGCGCTAAATGCCGATCGTGTCGACATCGACACGGGCCTACGCCGGATCGTTTCTGAAATCGATGGCATCCTTCAACGCGCCAAGGAGAGCGAGGACCATCTGCTCGCCCTCGCATCGTTGCGGGAGATGCGGACAACCCTTGTGACCCTCGCAAAGTTGCATGGTCAGCTGAGCCAGGAGCTTACGGTCACAGTGAATCTCAATGAATCGCCGCAATTTCTGACGCTTCGCGAGATGATCCTTCGGGTTCTGGAGCGGCACTCCAAAGCAAAGACCGACTTCCTTGAAGAAATGCGGAGGCTCCAGATCGCGCATGGATAGCCATCTGCGCCAATTTCTCGAAGGAATGGTGATCGGCTTGGACCCCGTCGAGCGGTTCCGCGCGGCCATCGGAGAACCCGACGACTATCAAATCGAAATCCTCCGGACCGATCCCACCAACAGTCGAGAGGATCAATTCGTCACCGTGCTGGCCAGCCGGCAGACGGGCAAGAGCACCACGGTTGGAGCCATCGCATACGACGACTTCACCCGTGGCAAGACAGTGCTGTTGGCCGCCCCCGCGCAGCGGCAGAGCATGGAACTGATGCGACGGATAAACGAATTCCGAATTGCCGATCCCGCCCCCCCAAAGATCGTGCGCTCTACGATGAGCGAAATTGAGTCCGCGGCTGGTGGGCGCGTTGTGTCAATTCCCGCCACTGATCAAGCGCGCGGCTTTACTGCTGATACCATTGTGCTCGATGAGGCCGCATGGCTGGCGGATGATGCCATAGCGGCTCTCCTTCCGATGCGGAAAGCCGATGGACGCGTTCTGATGATGTCGACGCCCAAAGGCCGCGAAGGGTTCTTCTATGAGACGTGGACGGCAGCGCGGACAAGACGAGTATTCGCCCGTTCAATCGATATCCCACGGCTCGCGCCAAAGGTCGCCTATGACCGCCGCTTCATGTCCGAACTTCGTTTCCGGATCGAGCATCTTTGCGAGTTCCAAGGCGCGGGTGTGCCATTGATTTCCTACGATGTCTTGGATGCCGCCGTCTCGGAGAGAGCAGCTCTATGTCTGACTTGATCCACCTCGACAGTGGACGGATTGCCCTCTCCACCGACAATGACCCTGCCATCGAGCGCGTAACAGGCTACAGCCGATATGTGCTTGGCATGGACCTTGGTCGGAGTGATCCGTCTGCGCTGGTTTTGCTTCATGACGAGCGATTGCCTGAATGGGATAGCCCCCTGCGTCAGCGCCTCGGAGCGCGGCGGAGAACCGTGGTATGGGCCGACCGGGTATCAGACACTGCCTATACCGATCTCGCGCGTTACGTCGCCTCTCTGCTGGCAAAGCCTAGTCTCTTAGGTCGAACTGATCTGATCGTGGATGCGACTGGTCTGGGGCAACCATTCTGCGATGTTCTCGACGAAGGAGGCATCGAACACTTCGCGGCAACCATGACTGCCGGGCAGACATGGAAGCGGCGGGGGAACAAAGTCTCGGTTGCAAAAAACGTACTCTTGGAAAAGCTCGCCGCCGGTTTTGAAACGGGCGCTATAGAGATCGCAAAAGACCTCCCACTACGTGATCAACTGATTCACGAGGTGGCCTCGTTTGAACTCGAAACCACAGCTGCAGGCAATCTCGTGCTGGCCGGAGGCGGCAAAGGACATCATGCCGACATGGCCGTTGCGCTGGCGCTTGCGTTCTTTGGTACGGAGCACCTCTCAGGTTACGTCGTCGGGCAGAGCAGGCTGACCGGATGGTATTAACCGCTAGGACTTCCCAAGAAGGTCAGTCAGCTTCGTGGCTGTCTGCAACTTGGAAAAACTGGTGTATCGAGGCCCCTGCATCGCGCCCATCGGAGCGTCGCCATACTGGATCGGCCCAATTTCCTTTGCCTTCTCGGAAAAGATGACCCGGTACTTTCCGCCCTCGCCATAGGGCTCAATTCGAGAGACCGGAGCGTAGACCGTTTGTCGCACAGGGATAGTGGCGGTTTCAACTTTAAACACAAAATCTACGGAAATGAGGCAGGCCTACATGCAATCGCCTCTAATTCGAAGGCTAGGATATGGTTCCCCGGTTCAAATCCGGTGCAAACCGGTTTCTAGCGCTATAATGCAAAAAGCCCTAACCGCTTGCGGTTAGGGCTTTTAATTTGGTTGCGGGAGCAGGATTTGAACCTGCGACCTTCAGGTTATGAGCCTGACGAGCTACCTGGCTGCTCCATCCCGCGACACTTTAGTTTGGTCTACCGCCTATTCGGC
>NZ_JBQFQP010000016.1:0-102033 GCF_056536925.1 Ruegeria sp. CI1
GACGCGATCAGCTCGATCTCGTCGCGCTGACGGCCAAGCTCCGACGCGATCGAGCCGTAAAGCTCAGGATCACGATCCGCGAGAGATTGGGTGAAAAAATCGTCGGTACGAGTTTTGGCGTCCATGGGGGCTCCGCAATGCTTGGGGTGTGTTTTGCGAATTTCCTATAGGAAACTGAATGGGCGAGAAAGGCCGTAAAGCGACGAATTGGCCCGCTGGGGCGTCAAGTCTGGCCTATCGCGGAAAGGTATGTTTGTTTCGGAACCAAATGCGCAGGACCGGAAACCTGAAAACATGAAAAAGAGAATCGCCTTTTTGGCAAGCGATGCGCAGGTGGCGCAGGACGCCCGCACAACCCTTGTGGGTCGGTACGGAAACGTGGCGCCGCGCGACGCCGATGTCATCGTGACCCTGGGCGGTGACGGATACATGTTGCGGACGCTGCACAATACCCAGCACCTGAACGTCCCCGTCTATGGCATGAACCGCGGAACCATCGGGTTTCTGATGAACGAATACAGCGAAACCGGCCTGACCGAGCGTCTTGACTCAGCTCAGGAAGAAATCATCAACCCGCTGGCGATGACGGCGATGGACCAGTCCGGCACGCTGCATGAGGCGCTGGCGATCAACGAGGTGTCGCTGCTCCGGGCCGGGCCACAGGCAGCGCGACTCAAGATCACGGTGGATGGTCGGCTGCGTTTGGCCGAACTGGTTTGCGACGGGGCGCTGGTTTCGACGCCCGCCGGATCGACCGCCTACAATTACTCGGCGCATGGACCGATTCTGCCAATTGGGTCGGATGTTCTGGCCCTGACGGCCATCGCCGCGTTCCGCCCGCGCCGCTGGCGCGGTGCGCTGCTGCCCAAGACGGCGCATGTACGATTCGACGTAATGGAGGCCGACAAGCGCCCGGTCATGGCGGATGCCGATTCGATTTCCTTTCCTGACATCGATTGGGTCGAAATCCGGTCGGAACCGGCCATCGAACACCGCATCCTGTTCGATCCGGGGCACGGGTTGGAGGAACGCCTGATCTCGGAACAGTTCACTTGAACGTGAAATTTGGGGAAAATTTTCGCTTATGTGAACGAGGTCACATTCAGGGTGGTTCGGTTGGTCTAGGGTGAGCTTACCCGGAGTGAACGTCCTGATGGGAGTGAGTGGCCATCGAAGCGGCGTTAAGTAAATGATTGCGCAATGTTTCGCGCTGGCGGGGGCGGTTGACGCCGCGCCCGTCATCAAACTCCGGGAATATTTTAGCATGCAGGCCCCGGGCGCAGCGAGCTGCATTTCCCCGGGGCTTATTTCTTTGGTGATACGGCCTGTCGCTAGACAGTTGGGCGCTTCCCGAAACTCTCAGCCCATTTGTGCCCAAAGCGCGTCGCACATGCGTCCGACGCGGGCTTCTATTGCGGCGGCTGCGTCCACCGCCATATCTTCGCGCCAGCGCCGCGCCACGATTTGTACGTTGATGGGCTGTCTGCCGCCGGGCAGGTCCGCCAATCGACTGGGAACGCATGCCGCAGGCAGGCCCATGAAATTCATTGCATAGGAATAGACGGCACATCCCAGCACCTCGTGCACGCCTTCGGGGCCTTCGGTGTCGCGGTCGGGTCGGAAGAACGGTTGCGGCAGGAAGGGCGTCAGAACCAGTGGGTAGTCCTGCGCAAACATGGACCATTGGCGCGCATAGTGACTGCGCGCCGCCATCATCCGAACAAGTTCGGTGTCGGTGAAGGGAGGAAACTCCTGAAAATAGACGTCGAAGATGTCGCGAATCGTGTCCGAGCCGTGGGCGTCGATATCGGATTTCATCAGCGCCCAGACCTCACCCATCAGCGCGCGGTACCCGTTACGGCCGCAATCGAACACATCGGGTGGCTCGACCTCCTCGACGACATAGCCCGCATCCGTCAGCGCCTCTCGCGCGGTGTTCAGCGCGGCGTCGACCTCGGGGTGCAAGTCATAGCCAAAGGTGGTCTTGGTGAAGGCCACCCTGATCGGGCCGTCCATCGCCTCGCCCCGCCACGGCAACGGCACGTGGAACGGATCGCGCGGATCGGGGGAGATCATCGTGGGCATCGCCAGGTGCAGATCGCGGGCGCTGCGGGTGATCAGCCCCTGTACCGACATGGATTGCGCCAGCATCCCACGTTCGGCAGTCTGGCTGGGGTTCCATGCCGGTATGCGACCCAGACCCGGCTTGACGGTGGTCGCGCCGTTGGCGGCGGCGGGAAATCGCAGGCTGCCGCCGATATCGTTGCCATGCGCCAGCGCGCCGATCCCTGCCATCACCGCAGCGCCCGCGCCGCCGGAGGAACCGCCGGGAGAGATATGTTTGCCCCACGGATTGTGGGTGCGCCCGTGCAGCGGGTTGTCAGTGTCGGCGCGAAAGGAAAACTCGGGCGTGTTGGTGCGCCCGATCACCACCGCGCCCGCACGTTCAAGGCTGCGCACGATGGGGGCATCGTCGGTGGCGACCAGGTCCTTCAGGGCGGGCACGCCGTTGGACGTGGCATAGCCCTTTTGATCGACATTGATCTTGATGGTGACGGGAACGCCGTGCAGAGGCCCCGGTTTCGCCCCGCGCGCGCGCGCCATGTCCAGATCGCGCGCCCGCGCCCGCGCCGCATCGGCGCAGCTTTCCACCACGGCGTTCAATGCCGGGTTGATAACGTCCATGCGGTCAATGGCGGCGGATACGACCAGTTCGGCGCTCAGATCGCCCGAAACGGTGCGCGAAGCGATGTCGGTTGCGTCAAGTCGCCAAAGGTCTTGTTGTGTCATGATCCGGTTCTCCCGCTCGCAGGTTAGGGGCAGCGGGGCGGGAAGTCCAAGCTCGGGCACAGAGAGTGACGCCGGGTCACGCGCCGCCGGATGTCAGGTATTTCAGCGCCAGTTCCACCGCCCGGTCCGAAGTCAGGATCGGCGGGAACAGGGTCAGCACGTCTCCCTGCGCGTCGAGCAGATAGACAAAGCTGCCGTGGTTGTAGACTGGGCCGTATTCGATATCGACATAGGCCAGTTCATTTTCGACCGAGAAGGCATCATAGGCCACCTGCAACTGGGCCTTGGTTCCGGTCAGGCCGACGAATTCCGGGTGGTATTTTGCCAGCGGCGCATCCATGTTGCCGGGCTGGTCGCGTTCGGGGTCGACGGTGATCATCACCGGTGTCACGCTCAGTCCCTCGGCCTTCAGGCGGTCGACCGCCTCGGCCATCATCGGCATGGCAACCGAGCAGATACCGGGGCAATTGGCGTAGCCAAAGAACAGCAGCTGACCATGCCCGTCCGGGTTCACCTGACTGCGGCGCTGACCGTATTGGTCGGTGAGTTCGAACGCGCCGCCCACGTCGAAGGGCAGGGGTGCGGTCTCTGAACCGTCTGCGACGGAGGTCGTCGTGACCACCGCCGCCAGAGCCATCACGAGCCTCGGAAGGCGCATCAGAACCAGTCCTTGATGAAGGCCTCGTCGGTTTCCAGGCCAAGACCGAGGTAGCCTTCGGCCTCGATCATCTCCTTGATCCGGGGGTCGCGGCGGAACCATGGCCCCTTGCCTTCGGCATCCGGGTTCTCCCTGGCCCAGACCTTGGTGAACTGGTTGGCCTTTTGCCATTCGCCGCCGGGTTCGCGGATCGTCTGCACCATATAGACGTTCTTGGCGCGCAGGTCCGGGTCTTCGATCATCAGCCCATCGACCTCGACGGTCTTGCCGCAATAGGGCGCGAGATCGGCGGCGGCGCCGCTGAAGGCAGGCTGGCCGTTCTTGAGCGGCAGGACCATCACGCCATCGGCGCTGCGCAAAAGGCCCAGCTGGCGCTTGCCCGCACCGCAATCGGCGGGGCAGTCGCCGGTCAGCTCGCAAAGCAGATCAATGACCTTGGCCTCGAACCGGGCAGGTTTTTCGGCATAAAGGTTCCAGGTCTTGGCTTCGGACTCGGCCGAAAAATCCTGTGCAAGGGCGGGGCTGGCCAACAGGGCCATCGCAAATGCAAGACGTTTCATTCCTTCGGCTCCGGTATCGCAAAGCCCGGCACCGGGCCGTAATCTTCGTGGTTGAGGTTGGTGATGCCCGCGTCGCTGACAACCTTTTCGACGATCAGGTAATTGATGCCGTCACGTTCGTAGAACATACCATCAGCCTCGACCGTGTGAGAGGCCAGACGCAGCGCGGTGTCGCCGCCCGCCAGCTTGTCATCGTTTTCCAGCTTGAGCACCATGTAGACCGTGCCGTCTTCGGCCTGCATCCCCACCGGGATACCGCCTGCCGAACACCAGAGCGCGCAGGTGTGATGCGCTGTGCCGACCACGGCCTCGGGGCCGCCCATGACGCCCGAATAATAACACCACGTATCGATCAGTTCCCCGGTGACCTGAATACGCTGCCCTTCGCTCGCAACTGCGGGCAGGGCGGTGCAACAGGCCAAGGCGGCAAGCAAAGCGCGCATGGCAGCATCCTTTTGTTAGGTTCCGTTTTGGAGAGAGGCTAGAAAGCTTGTCGGGCTATGGCAATCGCCCAGGCTGAAACGATTGATCACAGTTTCTTGGGGTCCGGTGCCGACCCGGTTTCACAATATCGACACGAGGCCGATTGAAGGCTTGGGGGTCTACACCAAGGCCACGTTGAAAACACCCGGGGGCAACGTTGAAATGTGCTATGCTGAGGTGGCCTGGTTCTGCGGAGGGTGCAATGTCCCGGAATGACACGACGTTTGTTGGAAATATCCCCGATATCTATGATACTTACCTTGTTCCGCTGATTTTCGAGCATTATGCGGCCGACCTGGCCGCCCGCGTCGTCAACCAGCCGGTCGCGGATGTGCTGGAAACTGCGGCAGGCAGCGGGGTGGTGACGCGGGCGCTGGCGCCGCTGCTGCCGGATGATGCCCGGTTTGTCGTGACCGACCTGAACCCGCCCATGCTGGAGCGCGCCAAGGCCAGGCAGGGGGTGGACCTGAGGATCGTGTGGCAGGCGGCGGATGCGCTGGACTTGCCGTTCGACGATCGGAGTTTCGATGCGGTCTGTTGTCAGTTCGGGATCATGTTCTTTCCCGACCGGGTGCGTGGCTATGCCGAGGCCCGCCGGGTTCTGCGCGACGGAGGGAGGTTTCTGTTCAACGTGTGGGACGGGATCGAGCATAACGAGTTTGCCCGGATCGTGACCGAGGTGGCCTCGACCCTGTTGCCCGCGTCGCCGCCGCATTTCCTGGCGCGCACGCCACATGGGCACGGAAATCCCGAACGTATCCGTTCAGAGCTGCAAAAGGCGGGTTATGCCCATGTCGACATCGAAAAGATCACCGCGATCAGCCGCGCCCCCGATCCGTCGCACCCTGCCATCGCCTATGTGCGCGGGACGCCGATGTACGGAGAAGTCGCGCCGCATGGCGAAGCGAAGGTGCAACGGATCGTGGAAGCCGCGACAGAGGAAATCCGCGCCCGCTTTGGTGCGGGCGAGGTTGCGGCAAAGATGCAGGGCTATGTGGTCACGGCAAGCTGACGCCGAGTGTTACTTTGCATAGCCGATGGTTTGCAGGGACGACCTGATCTCGTCCAGAATGGCCGGATCGTCGATGGTTGCGGGCATCTTGAATTCCTTGCCATCAGCAATCGAGACCATGGTGCCCCGCAGGATCTTGCCCGAGCGGGTCTTGGGCAGGCGATCCACCACGACGGCCAGCTTGAAGGCGGCAACGGGGCCGATCTTTTCGCGGACCAGTGCGACGACCTCCTTCACCACATCGCTGTGCGCGCGCTCGGTGCCCTTGTTGAGACACAGAAAGCCCACGGGCATCTGCCCTTTCAGGTCATCGCTGACTCCGATCACCGCACATTCTGCGACATCGGGGTGGGCCGCCAGCACCTCTTCCATGCCGCCGGTGGACAGACGGTGGCCTGCGACGTTGATGACGTCATCGGTGCGCGCCATGATGTAGAGGTAGCCATCCTCATCGATCATGCCCGCATCGCCGGTTTCGTAGTAGCCGGGGAAATGCTCCAGATAGGATTTCTTGAACCGCGCCTCGGCGTTCCAAAGGGTCGGGAGGGTGCCCGGCGGCAGCGGCAGTTTCACCGCGATGGCGCCCAGCTCGCCGGGTTTCATAGGGTGGCCGCCTTCGTCGAGGATCCGTACGTCGTAGCCCGGCATCGGCTTGGCGGGCGAGCCCAACTTGGTCGGCAGTTCTTCAATGCCCAGCGGGTTGCCCGCAATGGCCCAGCCGGTTTCGGTTTGCCACCAGTGGTCGACAACTGGCACGTTCAGCGCGTTTTGCGCCCAGATGATCGTGTCGGGATCGGCGCGTTCACCGGCCAGATAAAGGGCCTTGAGACAGCTCAGGTCGTATTTCGCCAGCATCTCGCCCTTGGGGTCCTCGCGCTTGACGGCGCGGATGGCGGTGGGGGCGGTGAAGAAGCTGCGCACATTGTGTTCGGAAATCACCCGCCAGAAGGTTCCGGCGTCTGGGGTGCCCACGGGCTTGCCCTCGAACACGATGGTGGTGTTGCCGTGGATCAGCGGTGCGTAACAGATATAGGAGTGGCCGACGACCCAGCCGACGTCGGAGGCGGCCCAGAACACATCGCCCGGATCGACGTTGTAGATGTTCTTCATCGTCCAGTTCAGCGCCACCAGATGCCCGGCGGTGGGGCGAACCACGCCCTTGGGCGCGCCGGTGGTGCCCGAGGTATACAGGATATAGGCCGGATCGTTGCCCGCGACCGGAACGCATTCCGCAGGTTCCACGCCATACTGGAAGCCGTGCCAGTTATAGTCGCGCCCGGGGGTCAGCTTGGCCACTTCTTGTTCGCGCTGGAAAATGACGCAGAAGTCAGGCTTGTGGCTGGCCATGTCGATGGCCCCGTCGAGAAGCGGTTTGTAGTGCACGACGCGCCCCGGCTCCATCCCGCAGGAGGCTGCGATGATCGCCTTGGGCTTGGCGTCGTCGATGCGAACGGCCAGTTCGTTGCTGGCAAAGCCGCCGAAGACGACCGAATGCACCGCCCCCAGGCGGGCGCAGGCGAGCATCGCTTCGAGCGCTTCGGGGATCATCGGCATGTAGATGATGACCCGGTCGCCCTTTTCCACGCCTTTGGCCCGCAGCGCCCCGGCCAGTTGGGCCACCCGATTGCGCAGGTTGACATAGGTAATGCGCCGTGTGACGCCCGAAACCGGGCTGTCGTGGATGATCGCGACCTGATCGCCGCGGCCATTCTCGACATGGCGGTCGACCGCGTTCCAGCAGGTGTTCACCTTGGCATCCGAGAACCATTCATAGAGCGGGGCGTTGTCGTCAAACAGCGCCTTGGACGGGGCTTCGACCCAGTCGATCCCTTTGGCGGCTTCCATCCAGAACGCCTCGGGGTCGTTCTTCCAGCTCTCGTAAACATCGCTGTATGCCATGGCGTCCTCCTCAACGTTCGGCTTTCCGGTTGTGTTAGGCGTGCCGGGTCAGTCGGGCAAGCATTGCGAATGACGGCGCGTCAGTTTATCGCAAAAACTTTGCATCTCGGCCGAAAATTGCCTGCAAATTTTTGCAAACAAAGCTATTTTCCGCGTTGATTCTGGAAAAAAACGTAGATTTGCAAATCAGCAAACACTTTACCTGCAAAGTGCGGCTGGAGAGATTCGCTGGTCATCCGGCAGTTTTGGCATAGCGGGGCAACGTGTCGTGGATGTTCAGCCAATGCAGGTGGTCGGAGTGAAAGACGTGGAACCTGGGCGCCAGGTCATCCGGGTTCTCCAGTGTTGCGGTGTAGAGATGGATGTTCACCGGGTCGCGGACGTTGCGATAGGCCATCTGGGTTCCGCAGTTGCCGCAGAACAACCGCTCGACCCCTTCGGACGACGCGTAGACACGCGGAGTCTCGCCAACCCATTTCACCTTCTCATGCGGCAGACCGAAAAACGCGGTGACGGGGGATGCGCAATTGCGGCGACAATCCGAACAATGGCAATAGCAACTCCATGCAACCTCGCCATCGCTTTGCCAGCGCACCGCATTGCAGTGACAATGCCCTTGCATTCTGACCTCCCTGAATGGGCGGTCGGAAAGGCGACCGCCGGACTTAACCGTAATGCGCTACAGGCGTTCCGGCAATGGCCGCCATGTTCAGGAGGCCGCGGGCGGTGATCGCGGGCGTCACGATATGGGCCTTGTTGCCCATGCCCATCAAGATCGGGCCGACCTCGATCCCGTCGGCCTTCATCTTGAGCACGTTGCGCACACCGCTGGCGGCGTCGGCGTGGGCAAAGATCAGAACATTCGCCGCGCCTTCGAGGCGGGAGTTGGGGAAGATGCGCTCGCGCAGGTCCGGGTCGAGCGCGGCATCGAGATTCATTTCGCCCTCATAGGTGAAATCGCGCGGTTTGCTGTCCAGAATTCGGATCGCGTCGCGCAGGCGCTTGCCGGACCCTTCGGCCTGATTGCCGAACTGCGACTGCGAGCAGAAGGCGATCTTTGGTTCCAGCCCGAAACGGCGCACATGACGGGCCGCGCCCAAGGTGATTTCGGCCAATTCTTCCGGGCTGGGCCGAGTGCGCACATGGGTGTCGGCGATGAAGAGAGGGCCGTCTTCGAGGATCATCAGCGAAAGCGCGCCATGCGGGCGCAGGTCGCCGTCATTCAGCACCTGTTCCACGTAGTTCAGATGCCAGCGGTATTCCCCGAAGGTGCCGCAGATCATGCTGTCAGCCTCGTCCCTCTGAACCATGATTGCGCCGATGGCGGTAGAATTGGTGCGCATGATCGCTTTGGCCAGATCGGGCGTGACGCCCCGGCGCTGCATGATCTGGTGGTAGGATGTCCAGTAATCATAATAACGGGGGTCATTTTCCGGGTTCACGATCTGGAAGTCCCGGCCCGGGCGCACCGAAAGACCGATCCGTTCGCAGCGCGCCTCGATCACCTCGGGGCGGCCGATCAGGATGGGGGTTTCGGTGGTTTCTTCGAGGATCGCCTGTGCCGCGCGCAGGACGCGTTCGTCTTCGCCCTCGGCAAAGACGATCCGGCGCGATGCGACGGCGGCGGCTTCGAAGACCGGACGCATCAGCAGGGCAGATTTGAAGACGGTCTGGTTCAGCTTTTCCTTGTAGGCTTCCAGGTCGGCGATGGGCCGCTTGGCCACGCCGCTTGCCATCGCCGCCTTGGCGACCGAAGAAGACACTACGCCAACAAGGCGTGGGTCGAACGGTTTCGGAATCAGGTAGTCGGCGCCAAATGTCAGCTGCTCGCCCTTATAGGCCGCCGCAGCCTCGGCGCTGGTGGTGGCGCGGGCAAGATCGGCGATGCCGTCGACGCAGGCGATCTGCATCTCATCGTTGATTTCGGTTGCGCCGACGTCCAGCGCACCCCGGAAGATGAAGGGGAAGCACAGCACGTTGTTGACCTGGTTGGGAAAGTCGCTGCGCCCGGTGGCGATGATGGCGTTTGGCGCAACTTCGCGCGCGGCATCAGGCAGGATTTCCGGCGTCGGGTTGGCCAGCGCAAAGATGATAGGGCGATCGGCCATTTTCGCGACCATCTCGGGTTTCAGCACGTTGGGACCGGAAAGCCCCAGGAACAGGTCGGCCCCGTCGACCACCTGATCCAGTGTCCGCAGGTCGGTCTTTTGGGCAAAGGCGGCCTTTTGCGGGTTCATATCCTCGGCCCGGCCCTCGTAGACCAGCCCGTGAATGTCGCACAGCCATACATTTTCGCGTTTGACACCCAATTTCAGCAGCATGTTGAGGCAGGCAATTCCCGCCGCGCCGCCGCCGGTGGAGACGATCTTGATTTCTTCGAAAGACTTGCCCGCCACATGCAGCGCGTTCTTGGCTGCCGCGCCGACGACAATGGCAGTACCGTGCTGGTCATCGTGAAAGACAGGGATGTTCATGCGCTCACGGCACAGCTTTTCGACGATGAAACAGTCGGGCGCCTTGATGTCTTCGAGGTTGATCGCTCCAAAAGTCGGTTCAAGTGCACATACGATGTCGGCGAGTTTTTCCGGGTCGGCCTCGTTCACTTCTATGTCGAAACAGTCGATGCCTGCGAATTTCTTGAACAGAACCGCCTTGCCTTCCATCACCGGTTTTGACGCGAGCGCACCGATATTGCCCAGCCCCAGCACCGCGGTGCCGTTCGATACCACCGCCACCAGATTGCCGCGTGCGGTATAGCGTTCGGCATTGTCGGCGTTGTCCTTGATTTCGATACAGGCCTCGGCCACACCGGGGGAGTATGCCCGCGACAGATCCCGGCCATTCGCCATCGGTTTGGTCGCCTTGATCTCGAGCTTCCCGGGTTTGGGAAATTCGTGATAGTCGAGTGCCGCCTGGCGCTGGCTGGTATTGTCGGACATGAAGCGAACTCCCAAAAATTTAGTTTAGCATTAAACTACTTTTGACGCAGGGGAAACAGCCTTGGTGTGGCCACAGCGTCGCAGGCGGCTTATTGCAAAACCGCCGCCTCGCGGCCACAGTCCCGCGCAAAGGAGAATGCCATGACCGACACCATAGCCGAGATGCGCCTGCCGACCAACGAATTGCGCGATGACATACCGTTCTACACCAAGGTTCTGGGAATGCGGATGGACATGATCTATCCCGCCGACGATCCGCGCGTTGGCGTCTTTTCCGGCCACGGGCTGCGTCTTCGCATAGAAAAGGACGCGCCGGAACCGCCCGGCACTCTGCGGATTCTGACCGAGAATCCCGACGGGTTCGCGGATGGCAAGCGGAGCATGGTCGCGCCGAACGGGACCCGGATCGAGATCGAGGAACGCAACCCGCCGCTGGTGATGCCGGAAACCGTGCATTCCTTTGTGGTGCGGCGGCTCAAGGATCAGGCGCCATGGATCATCGGTCGCGCGGGCATGCACTATCGCGATCTGGTGCCCTCGCGCCTTGGCGGCTCGATCATCGCTAGCCATATCCGCATTCCCGACGGCGGGCCGGTGCCCGACATGGTGCATTTTCATAAGGTTGGGTTCCAGTTGATTTTTTGCATTCACGGCTGGGTCGACGTTGTCTATGAGGATCAGGGGGAAAAGATGCGCCTGACAGCTGGCGACTGTTTCATACAGCCGCCGGAAATCCGTCACCGGGTCCTTGAGGCCAGCGACAACGTGCAGGTAATCGAGATCGGTGTTCCCGCCGAACACATCACCGAAATCGATCACGAGATGACCCTGCCCACCCCGAATTATCGCCCCGAGCGTGAATGGCAGGGGCAGCGGTTTGTTTACAATCGGGCCCGGGATGCCGAGTGGATGCCCTTCCGCTTGCCGGGGTATCTTTGCCGCGACACCACGATTGCCGAGAACACCAAGGGCGTTGCCGGAGTACAGGTTGTCCGTCGCGGCGATGGTGAGCCGCAATGGGCCACCCATGACACCGATATCCACTTTTCCTTTGTCATGAACGGCAAAGTGACGCTGGAAGGCGAGGGGCGCGATCCGTACCGCCTGGAACAGGGCGACGCCTTTGTCATTCCGCCCGGGATGCGCACCCGGCTGAGCGATCCGTCGGATGATGTAGAACTGCTGGAGGTGACTTTGCCGGGCACTTTCACAACGACGTTGGGATAAGCTGAATTTAGCTGTTGAAAACCGGTTGCGGGGGCTTCAATTTCCCGCGGCCTTTCTTTTAGGGTAGGCCATTCTGACCAAGTGATCAAAAACCGGGGAATCGCCATGTCTTTGAAAGAGACCGCCTTGACCGTTCGCGAAAATGCGCACGCGCCTTACTCGAATTTTAAGGTGGGCGCGGCGATACGGGGGGCCTCGGGCGCGGTCTATGCCGGGTGCAACGTCGAGAACGTGTCGTATCCCGAGGGCACATGCGCCGAATCCGGCGCCATTGCGGCGATGGTGGCGGCGGGCGAGACGCAGTTGACCGAAGTCTATGTCGTGGCCGAGTGCCCCGAACCTGTCACGCCCTGCGGCGGGTGCCGCCAGCGGCTGGCCGAGTTCGGCAAGGGCGACGTGGTCGTGACCATGGCGACAACCAAGGGCGCCGAGATGCAAATGACCATCTCACAACTGCTGCCCGGTGCCTTCGACACCTCGCACATGGAGGGACGCTGAACCGATGGATGCCCGTTCGATCATCGCCAAGCTACGCCGTCGAGAGGTGCCTGACGCCGCAGAACTGGCATGGTTTGCCCAAGGCCTTGCCGATGGTGGCGTCAGTGACGCGCAGGCCGGAGCCTTTGCCATGGCCGTTGTCATGGGTGGGCTGGGGGCTGATGGGCGCGCCGCCCTGACACTTGCGATGCGCGATAGCGGTGAGGTTCTCCAGTGGGATTTCGACGGGCCGGTGGTCGACAAGCATTCGACAGGCGGCGTGGGCGATTGCGTCAGCCTTGTTCTTGCGCCTGCGCTGGCCGAATGCGGGGCCTATGTGCCGATGATCTCGGGGCGCGGGTTGGGTCACACGGGCGGCACACTGGACAAACTGGAGGCCATTCCGGGCGTCACCACGCAGGTCGGAAACGAACGCTTACGGCAGATCCTGCAGGACACCGGCGCCGCGATCGTCGGCGCCAGCGGCAGTATCGCGCCTGCTGACAGGCGCCTTTACGCGATCCGTGACGTCACCGCGACAGTGGAAAGCCTGGATCTGATCACCGCCTCGATCCTGTCCAAGAAACTGGCGGCCAGCCCGGATGCGCTGGTGCTGGACGTCAAGGCGGGCAGCGGCGCCTTCATGAAGACCATCGAGGATGCGCGCAAGCTGGCAACAGCGTTGACCGAGACCGCGAATGCGGCGGGTTGCAAGACCTCGGCCGTGATCACCGACATGAACCAGCCGCTTGCGCCGGCGCTGGGTAATGCGCTGGAGGTGGCCGAAGTGATGACGGTTTTGACCGGTGGGGCCGATACGCCATTGGCGGACATCTCTGCCATTCTGGGCGGTGTCGTTCTGGCCGATGCCGGACTTGCCAGCGACGCGGCGGATGGGGAAGCCAAGGTTGCAGGTGTGATCCGCGATGGCCGCGCCGCCGAGCGGTTTGGCCGCATGATGGCCGCCGTGGGAGGGCCAGTGCATTTCGTGGACAACTGGGCGCGGTTTCTGCCTGAGGCGACCGTCATTCAGGAGGCAACGGCGCAAGACAGCGGCTATATCACCGCGATCGATGGTGAGGCGTTGGGGCTGGCCGTCGTGGCGCTGGGCGGCGGACGACAGGTGGAAAGCGATGTCATCGACCCGGCTGTAGGGATTTCGGACATCGTGCGGTTGGGTGACAGGGTGTCCAGGGGCACGCCGTTGGCGAGGGTGCATGCGTCGCGAGAGGATGCCGCGCGGCAGGCGGTGGCCGCGGTGCGCAAGGCGATCCGGGTGGGGTCGAAACCCGTCACGGCGCCGGATCTCGTTCACGAAAGGATCAGCCAGTGAACCGCGCCTTTCTTGTGGTTATGGATTCGGTCGGAATCGGCGGCGCGCCGGACGCCGACCGGTTCTATAACGGCACGCTGCCTGACGCCGGAGCCAACACCGTGGGCCATATCGCGCAGGCTTGCGCCGAGGGGCAGGCGGAAGAGGGGCGCTCAGGCCCGTTGCATGTGCCGCACCTGGATGCATTGGGCCTTGGGGCCGCGATACGGCTGGCTTCGGGCGACCCGACGCCGGGTCTGGATGCTGAGCCCGTGGGGGTTTGGGGCTGCGCGCGCGAGCATAGCATCGGCAAGGACACGCCCTCGGGCCACTGGGAACTGGCGGGTTTGCCGGTGCCGTGGGACTGGCACTATTTCCCCGATGAGCATCCTGCGTTTCCCGACGATCTGAGCCGCGCCGCAGCGCAGGCGGCAGGGACGGACGGCATTCTTGGCAACTGTCACGCGCCCGGTACAGCGATCATCGACCGGCTGGGGGACGAGCATATGCGCACCGGCTGGCCGATCTGCTATACCTCGGCCGACAGCGTGTTCCAGATCGCCGCGCATGAAGAAACCTTTGGGCTTGAGCGGCTTTATGATCTGTGCAGGGCACTGGCCCCGCGGCTTCACGGGATGAAGGTAGGACGGGTCATCGCACGTCCGTTCGTGGGCGTGCCCGAAACCGGGTTTACCCGCACCACCAACCGCCAGGATTTTGCCATCGTTCCACCCGCGCCGGTGCTGACCAACTGGGTGCAGGATGCGGGGGGCAGGGTGCATGCCATCGGCAAGATCGGCGACATATTCTCGATGCAGGGGATCGATACGCTGGACAAGGGCGCGGATGCCGATCTGATAAGCCACCTGTCGCGGCTGGTGGACGAGGCAGAGGAGGGCAGCCTGACCTTTGCCAACTTCGTCGAGTTCGACAGTCTTTACGGCCACCGCCGCGATATCTCGGGCTATGCCCGCGCACTGGAATGGTTCGATGTGGAAATCGGCGTGATCCTGAACAAGCTGCGCCGCGGTGACATGCTGGTGCTGACCGCCGATCACGGCAATGACCCGTCGTGGAGCGGCACCGATCACACCCGCGAACAGGTTCCGGTTCTGGTTGCCGGATGCGGAACAGGTTCGGTCGGGCAGATCAACTATGCCGATGTTGCAGCCAGCATCGCCGATCACCTTGGCATCGCGGCGCAGGGGCCGGGGAGGAGCTTTCTGTGAGCATCGCCGACCTGCCCAAGATCGAACTGCATCTGCATCACGAAGGTGCGGCGCCGCCTGCATTCATCCGGCAACTGGCCTTTGAAAAGAAGATCGATCTGCGTGGGATCTTCAAACCGGACGGCACCTATGATTTCCGGGATTTCGCCCATTTCCTTCGGATCTACGAGGCCGCCTGCGAGGTGCTGCAATCGCCCGAGGATTTCCGCCGCCTGACGCTGGCCATTCTGGAACAGAGCGCCGCGAACGGCGTGGTCTACTCTGAGACCTTCCTCAGCCCCGATTTCTGCGGCGGCGGCGACGTGCAGGCGTGGCGCGATTACCTGAACGCAATCCGGGACGCCGCCGACGAGGCCGAGCGCAAGTTTGGCATCACCTTGCGCGGGGTTGTCACCTGCGTGCGCCATTTCGGCCCCGACAAGGCCAGGCGGGCCTCGATCTGCGCCGCCGAGACCGCGGGGGACTGGATCACCGGCTTTGGTATGGGCGGCAACGAAAGCGTCGGGCGGCAGCGCGATTTCGCATGGGCGTTTGACTGCGCGCGCGAGGCGGGGCTGCGCCTGACCACCCATGCCGGCGAATTCGGCGGGCCGGACAGCGTGCGCGAGGCGGTGCGCGATCTGGGAGTCGAACGGGTCGGGCACGGTGTGCGGGCCATTGAAGACCCCGAGCTTGTGCATGAACTGGCCGACCGCGAGATCACGTTGGAGGTCTGTCCCGGATCGAACGTTGTTCTGGGCCTCTACCGCGATTTCGCGGCGCACCCCATCGCGCGCCTGCGTGACGCGGGTGTCAAGGTCACGGTGTCGACCGACGATCCGCCATTTTTCCATACCACCCTGCGCCACGAATATGAGATGCTGCACAAGGCATTCGGTTGGGGGCCGGAAGATTTTGCCGCGCTCAACGAAACGGCGCTGAACGCGGCATTTTGCGATGAAGAGACTCGTACGCGGGTCAGAAAAAGACTGGAGACAACATGAGCGAACATCTGACCATCGTCGATCACCCTTTGGTGCAGCACAAACTGTCGCTCATGCGTGACAAGGGCACCTCGACCGCCGGGTTCCGGCAGCTTTTGCGCGAGATCACGCAGTTGCTGGCCTATGAGATCACCCGCGAGATGCCGCTGACCACACGCAGCATCGAAACCCCGTTGGAAGAAATGGACGCCCCCATCCTTGCGGGCAAGAAACTGGCGCTGGTGTCTATCCTGCGGGCGGGCAACGGTATGCTGGACGGGGTGCTGGAGCTGATCCCCTCGGCCCGCGTCGGCTTTGTCGGCCTCTATCGGGATGAGGCGACGTTGCAGCCGGTGCAGTATTATTTCAAGGTGCCCGAGGGGCTTCAGGATCGTCTGGTGATCGTGGTAGACCCGATGCTGGCGACCGGCAACAGTTCCGCCGCCGCCGTCAAGCTGCTGAAAGAGGCGGGGGCAAACAACATCCGCTTCCTGTGCCTGCTGGCCGCACCCGAAGGTGTCGCCCGGATGCAGGAGGCGCATCCCGACGTGCCCATCGTCACCGCCGCGCTGGACCGGCAACTAAACTCCAAGGGCTATATCATGCCCGGCCTCGGCGACGCCGGAGACCGGATGTTCGGCACCAAATAGACAAGCTGAAGCCGAATGCGGCGGGCGGCTTTTGGCAGGGCCGCCGTCAGACAAAAAAGACGC
This sequence comes from Ruegeria sp. CI1, assembly GCF_056536925.1. NCBI lineage: Bacteria > Pseudomonadati > Pseudomonadota > Alphaproteobacteria > Rhodobacterales > Roseobacteraceae > Ruegeria > Ruegeria sp. CI1. The sequence continues at coordinate 16,262 of NZ_JBQFQP010000016.1, forward strand.
ATGGGTAAGTGGGTTCCGGCGGTGCCGCGACGCGTCGAACGGACCGCGCCACGTCAGCTCAGAACGCCGGAAATAGATGCCAGCGCGGAGCGGGCGGTAGAGGCAACAGCAATATTTCCAAAGCCGCTGTTATTGTCGACTACCTCGAAAAACTCGTTTTCGAGCTCGCGTTCGTATTCGGCGATCAGGGATCGGGCTTCAACCTTGAGTTTCTCGCGGGCATCGCCTGCGGGGGTGTTCACGATCTCGTCCAGCTTGTCCTCGAGGCGGGCATCCAGGTTTTTGATGTAGTCCATCAGACCGCCAATCTCGCTGGTGACATCCAGGTCCTCGATATCCGCCGTTGCCGCCACGATGGTGCTTTGCAGCGAGCGGATTTCCGATTGCATCTTGGCCCGGGCCGATTCCCAGCGCAGGCGGCTTTCGGCAAATGGTTTGACGTCGTCGGGAATATCCGCGGCGAAAGCAGACCGCCCGTCGTCGCGACCGGCTTTCAGCATCTCGACAACTTTCGGCAATGCCGCCAGCGCTTTGCTGTAGTCACCATCTGAGGCACAGTTCGTTGCCCAGTTCCAAGCAGTGCGGAATGCGTCGACGTCGGCAACCTGGCCCATGCTCAGGGCCTTTTCGGCAAGTGGCGAGATCTTGACAAAGGCCGCCTCCCATTTGGCCTGATCCGGTGCTGCCTTTTCGGCTGCCGTTTGTTCCTTTTCCTGCGCCACCTGCGACGCAGTCAAGGCAGCCTGAACTTTTTTCAAAAGCACTGCCGCGCCGGATGCGTCCGCAGCTTGAATCAGCCCGTCTGCCTGATCAAGGGCGGCGTCGAGTTTCGCCTTTACGTCCGCAACCGACCCTTCGGCACGGACGCGCAGTTTGGCGGCAGCCTCGGTCAATTTGGCCAGGTGCGGATCGGCGGCCCGGTCATTGGCAGGTCCTGACAGTTTGTCGATAACACCTTCGACGGTGGTCATCGCCTTGTCTGCGGCATCCAGTTCCTGTGCTTTGATCTGTGCGACAATGCTTTTCAGTGCGTCGTTGAGCTTTGCAGCGGCATCGGGAAGCGTTGCGGCCCGCTGTTGAGCCGACTTGATCCGCGCCACCAGGCCGGCAGAGGACTGTTGGTCCGCTGAAACAGGTTCTTCTGCTGCCTGTAAGTCCTTGTCGCCGGGCTCAGCTGCGGCGGCGGTATCGGAACCGTCGTCCATGAGATCCGGATCGTCCGGCATGTCCTCTATGTCTTCCTCGAGGACATTTCCGTTGGCATCGAGGACCTGGACGTTGAGCATGACCTTGTTTGCCTTCAGGAACCGTTTGAGGTTCTTCGCCAGGGCCGGGATCACCCGTTCGCAAGTCAGCTTCATGACCTTCTGCTCGACTTCGCAAGTGCCGAAGGCCACTTTGACGCCAGGTCCTTCCTTTTTTGCCGTCTTGGCCAGCAGGTTGCCCGGCTTTTTCCGGTGCATCGCAAAGTAATGTTCGGCGGGATCCTTGCCGGGATTGAAGGCAAAGGGCAACCGACCCCTGCGCGCCAGCTTGACGAATTTCTTTAGTTCGGGACCGTTCAATGCGTCGTCTGGCATGCTGTCTCCAATCGTTGCTCGGGAAGCCGTGGCCGGCGGCACCTCAGGTGGCCGGTTCGAGCGGTAGCGGCGTGTAGGTTTGCGCGGTCAGATTCGGGTTGGTCGGTGATGCCTCGACCCGGTAGGGAACAAAAAGTGCGGTGTCGTAGACGTAATAGGTGAGCGTTTCACCGGCTATTGCGGGAACAGCTATGGCTGAGAAATCCGGAATGCCAAAACTGCGTGAGCGGATCACGTTCTGTTCGTAGGGCTGGCCGGGTTCCTCGGCCTCGATCCGGGACCGGTAGAGCGCTTCGTACTCGGCTGCGTCATCGATGACGCGGTACCGTGTCCGGTAGGAAAAATGAGTCATCATCCGGGCAACCTTGCTGGCGTTTTCCGGGGCCGCCGTGTCGTGGGAGGATTGCACCACTTCGCCCCAGTCTGAATAGGCTTGGGTGCCGATATAGACCACCGGCTTCTGTTCTTCGCCGAAAGTCAGGGCGATACGGGGCATGCTGTCTGACATATTTCTCTACAACCTTTGTGCTGTTAACCCACCGGGCGGGTCTTGGCCCAGTCCCGGTCGACCCAATCCCGCCCAGCCGGGCTGAGCGAACCAGGCGGATCTGATTTTTTCCACATGATCGGTTCGCCGGTACCGGGATCTGGTGCGATAACAAAGCTGGTATGGCTTGGACCCGACCCCCAGTTGGTGTCGGCGATCAGAATTGGCTCCGGCATAGGCAGGTTTGCGGCCATTGCGGCGCGCACCGAGTCGCGCGACGGGTTCTTTCGCAGGATGGCTGCATAGGCCTCCTTCTTATCTTCTACGGACTTGCCGTCGTACTTGGTGCCCTGCGTGGCGGCCCAGGCACTAACTTGTTCGTCGGTCAGCGCGTCGATGACAGCATTCCACATCGCGTTTTGCCCCCCGCGAATGGAGGCGTCGATATCAGCTGACGTCATCGCCGATCCGGGCCTACGGCTATCCAGCGCCGTCTCCGCGACGCCCTTGTGGGGATCGGGCACTCCGTTCAGAGCGGATTTCAGAGCGGCATCATAAATGCTGGCGGCCTGTTCCTTGGGAACCTCGATCGCCAGCAACGTGTCGCCCATGCCAATCAGGTGGGCTTCAATTTCGCTCTTCGATTTGCCGCGGATCGCGTCCTGTGACGGATGCGTGGGTTTACCGTTGAAGATGTGCTGCCCGAGCGTGAAGAGCGAAACATTCTTGTCGTCGCCGTCGAAGGCCGTCATCAGCCCGGCAACGATGTCGATGGTGCGTTCTCCTTCGCTCTTGGATGCCGGGTCACCTTCCTTGCGCACCAGATAGGTTGACTTGGACGCCGGGTCCAGCAGCACCCGGTCGACCTCCTCGGGCATTCCGCCGGGTGCCAGTTGCCAGATCGCATTTGATCCTTGTTTGAACGAGTCGACAAACTCGTCGCTGCTGACAATCGCGCGCAGCGCGGCCTCATCCTCGGGCGTTTTGAGCCGATCCTTGTATACGTTCTTGGCGACTGCGAAAGCGGCTTCGATGAACTTGGTCTTGCCGGCCGCATAATCCTTGTCATGCACGTTTCTGCCACCGACGATGGCAACAAAGCAGCCGAACTTGGATGACCCATCTGACGATGTTGAGGCCTGTTCGGCAGTTGAATCGTAAATGAAGCTGGTTTGCAGCGCGAGTTCGGTTCCGAGCGTGAGACGGTCCAGCAGCGCTTCGTCTTCGTCACCGGATAGATCCCGCAATCCCTCGACGACCGAGGACTTTGCCATTGCGTCGACTATGCACCGATCGCGACGCTTGCTGTTGCTGGAAACCTCCAGCGCCGCCCCGGCGCTCGCCGCGCTGTATTCGATTGCCCGGGTGATCGGGTTGTCGCCCGCCGTGTGTTCCGTGACCAGGGGAATAGGCGGCGGCGGCAGAAGATCGTCAGTTTGCTGAAGCGGCGTGAATGTGCCCTTTTCCAGCGCTTCCTTGTACAGGTCCATTGCCCGTATCGGATCCTGCTCTCGCAGGGTGATCATCCCTGCGGTGGCAAAACAGCTGCCGACGCTGCCCTGTTCGATCGGGTTGAACATCGCCACCAGAAGCGCCTGTTGGGTGATCTCAGCCGTCAGCGGGTCGGGTGGCACCCATTCTTCGCCATGAACCTGTTTCATCAGTTCGACGGCCAGGGTTGCCCCGCTTCCTGTCGGAGGGACTGCTGTGCGTATGCGCTCTTTGGCCTCTTCCGATTTCAGCGTTTCAATTGTCTCTTCGACCTGCCGGGTGTGGATCGGGGTGACTGCCCGCAGCGCGTTGTGGCCGTAATTCAAATCCGCCATCGCCTGAACCACCGAGGGATCGTCAAGGTTGTAGGGGTCGCCGCCGGACTTCAGAATGGTGTCGGCAACCGCAAAACCGCGACGGCTGGCAAGCTGAATGTACTTGTCGCCGGATTTGACCGACATGCGCGCGTCAGTCAGGTGTGAACTCCCGTCGACATAGGCCAGGGCGCCATCGAGGTACTCTTCGCCACGAAATGCGCCGTTCTTGAGAAGCATTCCGGCGTGATACTCCGCATAACTCGGGCTGAAATATAAAAAACCGCCTTCTCCGCGCGCACCTTTATCGACAAGCTCGGCAAACGGTTTGATCTTGTCGGCAACCGCATCGGCATGGTCGCTGTACCTCGCGGCATCTATGGCTGCGCCCGCCAGAGTGGGAGAGGCACTGATCGCTTCGATGAATTTCGTCCGGCTTTCGTCGCTCATTCGGGTTGGGCTGGTGGACGTGAGCGCGCCGCCGGGCGCCAGGGTCTCGGCCAGGAGTTTGGTGCCGGCGATGGCATCCGACAGCTTTTTTGCGTCCAGGTATTTCTGCCGGGCTTCGGCGACCTCTTCGGGAGTCGGAGCCGGATCCCGATTGTGAATGCTGGCGAGTGTACCATTGGCCGCCTTTGTTGCGGCACTTGCCGTCGCGGTCAGCTCCTCGGTGATTTCGCGGCCTTGCAGGATGGTGTCGAATGATTTCAGAGCGCTTCTTGCTGCGTCTGCTGCTGCACCATCCGTAGGTAGGGCAAGATTGGCCATCCGCTGGCGCACCCGGATGTCGCCCTGCTTGTTGTTCAACTCGGCAATCTTCGACTCGGCCACCGTCATTTCCGCACGGCTGGGAATGTCATCGGCCAGTTGACTACGGCCCTGTTCCTTCAGAGCAGTGAGCTCTTGGACCTCTTCGGGAGAATGGCCGTCAGGTGGAACAGCCGCCGCATCCAGCCTGTCAAGTATAGCTTGCTTTTCGGCCCGCAGCGCTGTTTTGACTTCGTCGACCCGGGGCCCGAGCGCCGTCGCTTGGGCGATTTCGGCACTGTAATCGCCGGCATATCCGGCGTCGGCCAGTACCGCTTCGATTTCGGCATGTGCGGCGTTCAGGTCCGGCACCTGCGCGTGATCGGCCGGAATGCTGTCGATCGCGGTCCGGGCCTCCTCCAGCGCGGTCCTGAGTGCTGCGGCCTGTTGCGCACGCAGATCGCCGATCCGTCGCGCAATTGCCTCGACACGATGTGCGATTGCACGGGTATGGGCCTGCACGTCGGCAATCGTTGCATGGCTTGGCATTTCATCGGCCAGCATGGCATTGCCCGCAGTGAGCATACCGGCAATTTCTGTAACTTCCTCCGGGGTTGCGTCGTCTGGCGCAATCGCGGTCGCCGTAAGCGCGTCCAGTTGCTGTTGCCGGCGCGTGCGCAAAGCGGCCTGAAAGACAGTTGCATCGGCAATAAGCTGATTGGCGCTTGCCACCAGCCCGTCAATGTCCCCGACATATTCGTCGTCGGCCTCGACACTGGCCAATTCGGCGTGGGTTGCGTTGTAGCGCGTTACCGCGCTGTGGTCGTCGGGGATTGCGTCGATGACGCCCCGCGCCTGAACTCGCAAATCTATGAAGGTTTCATATGCGTCGCGTACGTTTCGGTTGTGCTCTCGATCAGCCCGCGATTTCCGGCGGAACCGCCGCTTGATCACGAATTTTTCCAGAAATTCTTCCTGTTGACGCGTAAGCTCCAAGAGGCCGCCCCTCGCAATGATCTTATTAAACCGTTTTTCCCAAGCTGGAGGGACCTTCAAACAAGCTTACGTGTTCCATAGGGCTACGACAACGGTTTTGGGTTTGTCCCTGTTGTGATGGGGGGGTGCCTTTCCGGATTCGGCATGTCATTTGTTTGTAGCACTGCATTTCGAGGGTGAGACGACTTTTGAACAAACTTGTCGAGCCGTGGTCCGCCGCGCCATGCGTTGGCCCTGGCGCGCCGAAAAAAACGGGCGCCAGGGTTTTCGATTCGGTCAACAGCGCATGTTTGCGCCGTTGGCGTCGTAAATCGGTGCGCCAAGCACCTCGGCGTCGTGGAACTCGCCGAGGATCTCCACCTGTAGCGTGGTGCCGGGTGTGGCACAGTCCGTAGCGACATAACCCATTGCCATCGACCGCCCCGCGCGATGGGCATAGCCACCGGACGAGATATAACCCACCGCCTTGCCGTCTTTCAGAATCGCCTCGTCATTCGACACGTCGATGCCTTCGACATCGATGGTCATTGTCACCAGCTTCTGCTTTGCTCCGGCCTTCCGCGCCGTAAGAGTGGCCTCTTTGCCGACGAAATCCTTGTTCCAGTTGATGAAGGCATCCATGCCGGATTCGACGGCATTAAAATCCGGGCGGAATTCCAGTGTCCAGACGCCCCAGCCCTTTTCCAGCCGCATCGACATCAGTGCCCGGGCGCCATACCAGCGATAGCCCAGATCGGCGCCGGCTTCCTCGATCGCTTCGGCAAGACGCAGCAGGTATTGGGGTTTGCAATAGATCTCGTATCCCAGTTCGCCGGAAAAGCTGATCCGGTTCAGGATCACCGGCACACCGGCCACGAATGTCTGGCGCAGATCACGGAACTTGAGCGCCTCGGCGCTCACGTCATCGCGGGTGATCCGCTGCAAAAGCTCCCGAGATTTGGGACCAGACAGGGCAATTCCGTGCCAGTCATCGCTGACATTGGCGTAAGTGACATCGTCCGGCAGGTCCTTCTCGAACCAGCGGCGGTGCGCCTCCTGCATCGCGCCCGAACCGAACAACATGAAGTGATCGTCGGCCAGGCAAGCCACGGTCAAATCCCCGTAAAGTCGCCCCTTGGGCGTCAGCATCGGTGTCAGCGTCAGGCGACCGGGTTTGGGCACATACCCCGCAAGGATGCGGTCCAGATAGATCCGCGCGCCCGCGCCCTTGAACTCGTGCTTGGCAAAGTTGGCGATTTCGATACCACCCACGGCCTGTTGAACGGCCTTGACCTCGCGCGCGACATAGTCGTGTGACCGGTTGCGTTCGAATGTCGGCTCCTCATGGGCATCGTCCGGGCCATCGGCGAACCACAAAGCGTTTTCCAGACCAAAGCCTTGGCCCATCCGTGCGCCCTTGGCGACCAGCCGGTCATAAAGCGCGGTGGTTTTCTGCATCCGGCCCTTGGGCAGGGTTTCGTTGGGAAAGGTCATCACGAAGCGGCGTTCGTAGTTTTCCGAGGATTTCACGGTGCCCCAGTCGGGTGTCGCAAATTCTCCGAACCGCGCCACGTCCATCGCCCAGACGTCGATCGAGGGTTCGCCGTCGATCATCCATTCAGCCATGGTCAGCCCCACGCCACCGCCCTGACAGAACCCCGCCATGACGCCTACGGCGACCCAGTAGTTTTTCATCCCCGGAACCGGGCCGATCATGGGGTTGCCGTCAGGCCCAAAGGTGAAGGGGCCGTTGATCATGTCCTTGATGCCGGCCTCTCCGATTGTCGGAATACGCTCGAACGACATCTCCAGCCGGTCGGCTATCCGGTCAAGATCGGGCTGCAACAACTCATGGCCGAAATCCCAGGGCGTGCCGTCGACCTTCCACGGCGTCGATTTGGGCTCATAGGTTCCCAGCAGCATGCCCTGCCGCTCCTGCCGGAAATAGATGTTGGCCTCGTAATCGATACCGGCGGGCAGGCGCCCGGCTTCGCCCATGCTTTCCATCCGCTCGGCGATAAGCGGGATCTTTTCGGTGATCAGATAGTGATGCTCCATCGGCTGCACCGGAAGATGGATGCCCGACATATGCCCGACCTCACGCGCCCAAAGCCCGCCGCAGTTGACCACATATTCCGCGTTGATCTGCCCCTTGGGTGTGGTCAGGTCCCACGACCCGTCCGGTCGCTGCGACATGGCGGTCACGGCGCAATGGGTGAAATACTGCGCCCCGTGCACGCGGGCGGATTTGGCAAAGGCATAGGTAGCGCCGGAAGGGTCCAGATCGCCGTCCTGATCGTCCCACAATGCGGCATAGTAGTGCTTTGGGTCGATGAGCGGGTGGCGCTCGGCCAGTTCACTGGGCGAGATGAATTCCTGATGAAGCCCCATATAACGGGCCTTCGAGCGCTCGCGCTTGAGGTAGTCGTACCACTCCTTGGTCGATGCGGCATAGAATCCGCCGGTGATATGCAGGCCGACACTGTGGCCGCTGGTCTCTTCGATCTCCTTGTAAAGATCGATGGTATAGCTTTGCAGGCGGCTGATGTTGGGGTCCGAACTGATCGTGTGGATCTGTCCCGCAGCGTGCCACGAACTGCCCGAAGTCAGCTCATCGCGTTCCAGAAGAACCACGTCTTTCCAGCCGAACTTGGCCAGGTGAAACAGGATCGAGCAGCCCACGACGCCGCCGCCGATCACAACGACTTTGGCATGAGAGGGGAGCGGTTTGCCTGTGGCGGTTTCGTCTTTTTGAATCTCGGGCATGGTTTGGTCCTCAGTTGAGCGGCAGGCGGCGGAAGCGGCCGGGCATTGCAGGGTCATGGAAATGGTCAAGCGGTCCGTTCTCGACCAGGTGAGTGTGCCAGTGGTTCAGGGCGTCGCGGTCCAGCGTCACGCCCAGTCCGGGGCCTTCGGGCACCCGGACGGTGTTGTTCGTCTGCCGGAACGGCCCGCCCTCGATCACGTCGCCCACCTGCCAGCGGAACAGCGATTGCGACGGCTCGGTGATCCATGGCATGGCGGCAGACATATGCAGGTATCCGGCGGTGGCGATGCCTGCGTCCCCGGAGTAGCACCAGAACCCCACACCCATCGCCTCGCAGGCACCGATGAAGCGCACCGCGCGGCCAATCCCGCCCAGAACGGCAAAGTTGGTGACGATGAAATCGGGCGCACCCAGCGCCACCGCGCGGCGGATATCCGGCACATGGGTTGAAATCGGGATGGTGAAGTGCCGCCTCAACTCGGCCATTTCCTCGAACGTGGCAACTGGGTCTTCGTAATTGCGGATGTCGTAGGGTTCGATTTCCCGAAACACCCGCATCGCGGTGGGCAGCGACCATTGCATGTTGCTGTCGAGCCTGATCATCGCCTCAGACCCCAAGGCGGCGCGCATCGCCTTGACGGTGTCAATCTCCAGTTTCGGGTCACCCAGAATGAGCTTGCCCTCGAACATGGTGGAGCCGTGCTCCTCGCGCATGCGCATGCAATAGTCCGAAATTGCCTCGGGCGTCATTTCGCCGCCATCGCGAAAGCCGAAATACTCGGTAAAGGGGATGTCCTTGCGCACCGCCCCGCCCAGCAGGCGATATAGCGGCTCGCCAGCCACCTTGCCGCGCAGATCCCAAAGCGCAATCTCGATCGCGCCAAAGGCCTTGACCACCGAACTGTCATCGGTGTTCTGCACGATCTGCCAGGGCGGCACGCAGAGGCTCTCGCACCCGGCAATGTCCAGTGCGTCTGCGCCGATCAACCTCTCGCCCATGGCGCGGATGGTCTCTACCACATCTACCGACGGTGCCTCGCCCAGACCGACCAGCCCTTGATCGGTTTCAACCTCGATGATCGTTTTCGACGTTCCCGGATAATGCCCGCCAGTCCACCACATCGGCTTTTCCAGCGGGATGTTGACGGGAGTGGCACGCAGTCCGGTGATCTTAATACCAGGCATCGGGCAGCTCTTCCTTCCGTTTCTCGACAAAAGCTTCCAGTTCTTCACGCTTGGCGGCGTCCAATGGCGGTTCCTGATAGGTGTTCAACATGGCCTTCCAGCGCTTAAAGGCGCGCAGACGCATGTCTTCGGACCCGCCCTCTTCCCAGCTCTCGACGTTCTCGCTGTTGCTGAGTCCGGGCTCGTAGAATGCGGTCTGATAGTGGCGCATCGTGTGGGCGCAGCCCAGGAAATGACCGCCAGGTTGAACCTCGTCATAGGCGTCACGCGCCAGCGCGTTGTCGGACACATCAAGGCCCTGATCCAGCACCTTCTGATACCCGCCCAGACGGTCTGCATCCATCACCAGTTTTTCGAACCCGGTGCACAGCCCGCCCTCCAGCCAACCAGCCGAATGCAGTACAAAATTGGCACCGGCCAGCATCGTTGAATGCATGGAATCGGCGCTTTCATAGGCGGCTTGCGCATCCTCGATCTTGGATGCCGTCAGCGACCCCCCGCAACGCAAGGGCAACCCGGCGCGGCGGGCCAGTTGGCCGATGGCATAATTGGACATCACCGGCTCGGGCATCCCGAAGGTCGGCGCGCCGGATTTCAGCGACATCGACGACAAAAAGTTGCCCAGCACGAAGGGCGCGCCGGGGCGGAGCAGTTGCACATAGGCACAGACCATCATCGCCTCGGCCATCGCCTGCGCCACCGAGGCGGCGGTGCTGACCGGCCCCATCGCCCCCGACAGGATGAAGGGCACCACGACCAAACCCTGCCCGCGCGTGGAATAGACCCGCGCCGCCTCGGTCACCACCTTGTCGACCAGTAGGGGCGAGTTGGTGTTGACGTTGCCCATGATGACGCAGTTTTGCTCCATCACGTCGGCGCCAAAGACGATCTCGGCCATGTCGATGCTGTCTTGTGCGCGGCTCATTTCGGTGATGGCCCCCAGATGCGGCTTGTCCGACAGGGTCATGTGGGCCAGCAGCATGTCGAGGTGCCGCTTGCTGACCGGCACGTCGCAGGGTTCGCAGGTGACGAAGCCGCCGTGATGCAGGTTCGGATGCAAATAGGTCAGGCGTACAAGATCGCGGAACGCCGCCATGTCGCCGTATCGCCGCCCGCCCTCGAGATCACGAACGAAAGGCGCGCCATAGACCGGAGCGAAGACCTGATTTGCACCACCAATGGTGACCGAGCGCTCAGGGTTTCGGGCAAGCTGGGTGAATTCGCGGGGCGCCTTGGCGCAAAGCGACCGAATCCAGTCGGCCGGGGCGCGCACGATATCACCGTTGACCATTGCACCCTCGCGTTGCCACAGCCACAGCGCCTCGGGATCGTCGCGAAAGGCGATGCCGACCTCCTGCAGCAACCAGTCTACCTGCGATTCCAACCGGGATATCTGGTCTTCATCCAGTGGATCGAAAAAGGGCAGGGTTCTGCGCACAAAGGGAGACACCAGACCGGAATTCGCCTCTGCTCCGCGTACGCGCGTCTGCCGGGAACGTCTCGCCATATCTGCGCCTCCATCTGTTTCAGGGAATGATAGCGATGTGAATTCACCTTGTGACGCTTGAAAACATGAATGCTTTGGATAATTTGAAATTATGCAAGAACTCTGGAAACTGCTCTCTTCACCCCGCCATCTGGTCGTCTTTGAAGCGGCGGCGCGGCTGAATTCCTTTACCAGGGCCGCGCAGGAGCTGAACGTTCAGCAACCGGCGGTCAGCGCCTCGATCCGCCAGCTCGAAGACAGTCTTGGCGTTGCCCTGTTCACCCGAAGCCACCGCAAGGTTTCCCTGACCGCCGCAGGCGAGCGGCTGCGCGCAGACGTCACCCGTGCGTTCGAGCAGCTGTCCCATTCGGCCTCGGCAATTCAACAGCTGTCGCGGCCCGACTACGTGACCCTCAACGCCTCCACCGCTTTCAACAACTACTGGATCATTCCGCGCCTCGCCGACCTGCAATACCGGCACCCGCAGATCGACCTGCGCTTGCAATCCAGCGACCGCGAACCCGATATCGATACGGAAAACATCAGCCTTGCGGTGCGGCGCGGAACCGGCGACTGGCCGGGATGCGAAAGCGCCCTGATCGCCGAAGAGGTCATCTATCCCGTTGCCTCCACCCGGACAATGGCCGCCGCCGTCGACCTCAGAAACCTTGCGGGGCTGCTGCACCAGCCGTTGATTCATCTTGAAGAGCCGGTGCGTGACCGGCCCAGCTGGCGCGACTGGTTCGTGCAATTCGGCATTCACGAGGTCGTCCCCAAGGGTGGCCTGCGCCTGAACGATTACGCCCTGGTAATTCAGGCCGCGATGGCCGGCGAAGGTTTTGCCTTTGGCTGGAAACACTTGACCGACCGCCTGATCGACCAGGGCCTGCTTTCGGGGCGGAAAGAATGGAAATGGCGCACCGGCCAGGGATTCTATCTTGTCTGGTCACTCGGCCGCCCGCTGACGCATGAAGCGGTCCTGGTGCGTGACTGGATTCTGTCCCACCGTCAGTTATCCGAAGACGGATAGGACAGACCCATCTTGGACCGCCGCGCTATTTGCGCCGAAGCCCTATGGGCTGGCCGATCTGCCGCGCGGGCTCCAGCCCCTTGTGATCTTCAACCATCCGCGCCAGTCGCGTGACGGCCCAGTCCGGATAGGGGCAGGACCGCCCGGTTTCGTGGCTCACGTTGATGAACACGCCCTCCTGAGTGGCACAAAGCGCGTCATCCTCCTCCGCGAACATCTGGCCGAAGTAATGCCCCCGCTTACCATCGGCGTCGAGCAGCCGGAACCGATAATAGAACCGCTCGCCCTCGCGCACCTCGCGCAGGAAATGCACGTGCGACTGGATCATGTAAGGGCCTTCTCCCGTGGCTTCGACCTGTGGGCCTCCCAGACCCAGATGCGCAACCATCATCTCTTCGAGCCCCTCGTCGAAGGCGACGCCGTAATAGCCCACGTTCATGTGGCCGTTATAGTCGATCCACTCCGGCTTGACCGTGTACCCCCGCACCTCGACCGGTGCGGGATAAGGGCCGTCATGGCCCGCTGGTGGCACTGATTTCACTGGCATTGCCTGCCCTCCCCCTATTCCTCAAAAATCGCGACCGCCCGTGTAAACCCCGCCGAGGCGCCCTTGATCTTGAAGGGAAAGCAGGAAATCTCGAACCCGGTGGGCGGCAGGTTTTCGAGATTGGCAAGCTTTTCCATGTGGCAGTACCCTATGTCCATCGAGGAGCGGTGCCCCTCCCAGATGATCGAGGGATCGCCCGTGCGCGCATATTCCCGCGCAGTCAGAGGGAAGGGCGCGTCCCAGCTCCACGCGTCGGTGCCGGTCACCCGCACGCCCCGTTCGGTCAGGTACAGCGTCGCCTCGCGCCCCATGCCGCAGCCCTTGAGCAGATAGTCGGGCTGGCCATAATGCGCCCCGGCCGAGGTGTTGACCACCACGATATCCAGGGGTTGCAGCTTGTGGCCGATCCGCTCCAGCTCTGCCGCTACATCCGCGGCACTCGCCACATAGCCGTCCTCGAAATGGCGGAAATCAAGTTTGACGCCGGGATTGAGGCACCATTCCAGCGGCACTTCGTCGATGGTGATGGCGCGTTCGCCGTTGTTCATCGTGGAATGGTGGTGATAGGGCGCATCCAGATGGGTGCCGTTATGGGTTGCAATGTGCAACCGCTCCACCGCCCAGCCCTCGCCACCCGGCAGATCCTCGCGTGTCAGACCGGGAAAGAACGTCATCACCTGTTCGGCGGTCTGATCGTGGCCAAGGTATTCGATTTCGGGCAACATGATTGACGGGTCCGATACGATGCCGGTCTCCAGCGGTACGGACAGATCGACGAAACGGCGGGGCATCGGACCTCCTTTTTTTGCAATGCTGAGACGGGGACGCTCGCGCCCCGAACAGAGCCAATCGCATCGCAGGTTGTCAACCGGGGCGGGGGCGCGGCCCTCGTCGCGGCCGCCACCGGGGTTTCTATCTGGTTGCACACGTTTTCGCCTATCAGGAGCCCTTCGAGATATCGGCAGATGGACGGGCGAAAATCGACATTTTCAAGGTTTTGTGCCATACTCGCCGAGAAATTGAAGCCAATCGAACCCTTGATAGCGGGGACGAAATGATCTGCAGCAATCTAAAGCGCCTATGCCTTTTGACGATTCCACTTGGCTTTTCGTTGGTATTGATCTGGGCTGACAGAGCCGCTGCCAGAGAACGGGAGTGCTCGCTGGCTTTGGCTTTTGGCCTCGATATTTCCGTCAGTGTCGATGAAGCCGAATACAGGCTCCAGCGCGCGGGGCTGGCCGCAGCCCTCACCGATCCGGTCGTTTCCCGGTTGATCGTCGCTCAACCGGGTGCGGTGGCGATGATTGCCTACGAATGGAGTAGCCATCGTCATCAATCCGTCATCGCCCCTTGGCATATGATTGAAAGCCAGGCGGATTTGTCCCGGTTCGCGGCTGCGATTATCGATGATGCGGGGTATCCGCATTTTTATCCAACCGCGATTGGCCAAGCGGTCGCTTTTGGCCTTTTGGCTCTCGAAGAAAAATCTGAGTGCTATCGTCGGGTTCTCGATATCTCTGGCGACGGCGTAAACAACGACGGATACCCGCCAGAAAGCGCCTACAAGCATTTCCCTGTCGCCGATGTCACCGTAAACGGACTGGTCATTCTGGGCGCCGAACCCGAGATCGTGCGTTACTACGAAACAAGCGTTATTCACGGAACTGGTGCCTTCGTCGAAGTTGCAGGCAGTTTCGCGGATTACGAAAGGGCAATGAAACGCAAACTCCTGCGTGAAGTTCAAGGCCCCTATCTGGCGCAGAAATAGGCTTCCGACTGGAACCTAAATCTAGTCCGCCTCTGCGTACTGTTGGCGTTTACAACATATACAAGTTGGGGTGTTTGACTCATCGCAGATCATTTGAATGAAAAACCGTGTTTCCTGCGTTCCGGGTGCGGCGAATGTCTTACCCGCCGCATACATTCTGCAGCAGCACCCACTCGCGGTCGGGCAGCACCTGTTCGACGGTGCGGCCCGCCATTGGGTCGGCCTCGATCAGGCCAAGAACGGTTTCCCCTGTTACGTCGCGGGCATAGGCATAGGGGGTTGAGGGCAGGGCGGCCTGCCCGAACATTGCCAGAATATCCTCGTCGGCGATGCTGGGCCGGGCCTCGGCCAGAACCTGTTCACCATAATGGTCGAGTGTATCGGGAGTCAGTTCGCCGGTAGTCAGCAATCGAAAGGCTGCCACCGATCCGGCGCGGTCCAGAAGATCGGCCAGCGGATCTGTATGCGCGGCACGGGCGCGTTCGGCCAGAACAAAGCCCGCGGCCACCGCCGGGTCTTCGTGATCTTCGATCAGGGCGCGGTTCAACAGAACAAGACGGCCAGGCAGAAACAGGCTTTCCGCCACGCCGCCGGGCAAAACCACGATCCGGCGCACCCCGGTTCTTTGCGCCAGCCGCTCCAGAACCGGTTGCGCATCCTGCGATGTGCAGGCGCGGCCTGACACCCGTTCTATATGGCGCAGGATGGTTTCCCCTATTTCCTGTCGTTTGATGTCGGGCACCACAGATACGACATGGCGCTGCAACGCCCCGGGCAGCCAGAATATCAGGACAGCCAGAACAGCGAAAAAGACCCCGGCAACACTGGCCCAACGCAACCGACCCGGATGTGGTCGTGCCCGGTCGATGGCGCGCTGCAAGCGGTCGATCGCTTCGATCATCGTGGTTTCCGAGTCGGGCAGTTCGAGCGTTTCACCCGGGTCGCCATCGGGGTTGTAGATCGCTGGAAATTCACCCGGGTTCTGCCGCTCCAGCGCGGCCAGGGACCAGTGCGTCAGGGCGGTGTCCTTGAAATCCGAAATCGTCAGCGTCGCTTCGCCGATCGAGACCAGCACCTCGCGCCGTTGCTCCTCGGGCGAGGGTCGCCACAGACCGGTGGCTTCGATCCGCTCATACTGTTTCAGCGCCGTCATTCGGATGGTTTATGCTCGTCATTGTTTTCTGTAACCCTAGCATGGGAAAATCGGGCACGGCAAACGAGTAGAGCGGTTGATTGGCCATTTTCGCCGGAAACATCCGAAACCGGCATCGAATGTCGCTGAGATTTCAGAGCGCTGGCGGTCTGAACGGTAAGAGAGGGGAATGCAGACAGGTCCAAAAACCGCGCCGGTGGCGGCGTCGATATTGATGGTTGCCGCGATGGCGATCATTGGTGTGATCGACAATTTCGTCGTACGCGTGGCCGAGACCATCGGGCTTTGGCAATTCCACTTCACCCGCGCGCTGGTGATGCTGCCGCTGATTGGCGGGCTGTCCCTGTTGGGGTTGGGCCATATGCGACCCATACGCCCGAACATGGTCGTCTTGCGCAGCATCCTGATGGCGCTGGCGATGCTGTTCTATTTCAGCGCGCTGGCCTTCATGCCCATTGCGCAGGCGCTGGCGGGGTTGTTCACCTCACCCATCTTTGTGCTGTTGATCTCGTCCCTGGGACTGGGGCAGCGGATCGGGCCATGGCGCATTCTGGCAGTGCTGACCGGATTTGCGGGAATTCTGTTCGTGTTGCAGCCCGATCCGGATGCCTTTGATCTCAAGGTTTTGATCCCGGTTGCGGGAGGCCTTTTCTATGCCATGTCGGTGATCGTCACCCGCAGTTATTGTGCCGGCGAAAGCACGGTTGTTTTGTTGGGGGCGTTGGCGATCACTTTGGGAACCGCAGGCGCGCTGGGCCTGATCGGGTTTGCGTTGTTTCCGGTGGAACCAGCGGCCGGCCCTGCGGGCTTCGTGATGCGGGGATGGGTCTGGCCCATGACGGACGCAGTGCCATGGGTTGTCACGCAGGCGGTGGGCGCGTCGGTGGCGGTTTTCATGCTGATCAAGGCCTATCAGTTGGGCGAGCCTTCTTATGTGTCGGTCTTCGAGTATTCCATCATGATCTTCGGCCCGCTTTTTGCATGGGTTGCTTTCGGGCAGACCCTCGGCGCCTATCAGATTCTGGGCGTGGCCCTGATCGCTACCGCCGGGATCATCATAGCCCTGCGTTCGGGTTGAGGCTTCAGCTTGGCCATCAACCGGGATAGCGTAACCGCATGATCATCTCGACCGGCCGTTCCTATGTCTTTGTCCATATTCCCAAAACCGGCGGGACCTCTCTGGCGCTGGCGCTGGAGAACCGGGCGATGAAGGATGATATTCTGCTGGGTGACACGCCCAAGGCCAAAAAACGCCGCAAGCGGGTCAAGGGCGTGCAAAGCCGGGGACGGTTGTGGAAACATTCGACACTGTCCGATATCGATGGCCTGATATCGCCAGAGGTCCTGAGCGGGCTTTTTGCCTTTACCCTTGTGCGCAACCCGTGGGACCGGGTCGTCAGCTACTACCACTGGTTGAGAGAGCAGGAGTTCGACCACCCGGCGGTGTCCTTGGCAAAAAAGCTGGAGTTCGAACCCTTTGTCCTGCACCCCCATACTCTGGCCTCGTTCCGCAACAGCCCGGCGCGCTCCTATATGCTGCGCGCCGATGGAAAGGAACAATGCGCGGCCTATATTCGGCTTGAGCATTTCGCCGAGGATGCCGGGTCGCTGATCCTGCATCTGGGATTTCAGGTCGAGATGCCGCACCTCAACCGTTCGGAGCGCGGGGCCGACTATCGCCGGTATTACTCATCGGATACCGTGGACGCGGTCGCCGAAGCCTGCGGCGAGGATATCGCCCGGTTCGGATACCGGTTCGAATGACCGGCGCGCCGATGCGCGCCGGTCTGGATTGTCAGGCTGCTTTGGCTTCGGGGTTGAACCGGCCATAGAAGCTTTGCCCCTTTTGCGCCATCTCGCGCAGCAGAGGCGGGCAGGTGAACCGTTCGCCATATTCGGCTGCCAGCTGGTCGCAGCGTTCGGCGGCATAGGGCGTGCCGATGATGTCGAGCCAGCTGAGCGGCCCGCCGGACCACGGCGCAAAGCCCCAGCCCAGAATGGCGCCAACGTCGCCTTCGCGGATGTCCTCCAGCACGCCTTCTTCCAGCGCGCGCACCGCTTCCAGAACTTGCGCGAACATCAGGCGTTCCTGAACTTCGATCAGATCAGGCTGATCCTCGGCCAGCGGGTATTTCTCGGCCATTCCCTTCCAGTATCCGACGCGCTTGCCCTTGTCGTCATAGTCGAAGAAGCCCGCATTCGCCTTGCGCCCCAGACGGCCCAAACCTTCCATCCAGAAGATCAGGTCATCGCCCGGATTGTCGGGGTAGGCATGGCCCATTGCCGCCTTGGTCGCCCGCGCGATCTTGGCCCCCAGATCGATCGAAGTTTCGTCGTTGAGCTGGATCGGCCCGACGGGGAAGCCCAGTTGCCGCGCCGCATTGTCGATTAGCACAGGGCTGACACCCTCTGTGATCATCCGCAGGCCTTCGTTGATGTAGGGAATGATACAGCGGTTGGCGTAGAAAAAGCGCGCGTCGTTGACCACGATCGGCGTCTTGCGGATCTGACGGACATAGTCCAGCGCCTTGGCCACAGCCCGGTCGCCGGTTTTCTTGCCCTTGATGATCTCGACCAGGAACATCTTTTCCACCGGCGAGAAGAAGTGGATGCCGATGAACTGTTCGGGCCGCACCGATGCCTCGGCCAAGCCGGTGATCGGCAGCGTTGAGGTGTTCGAGGCAAAGATGCAGTCTTCGGGAATGATCGCCTCGACCTTCCGGGTCATCTCGGCCTTGACCTTGGGGTCTTCGAACACCGCCTCGATGATCAGGTCGCAACCCTTCAGCGCGTCCAGATCAGGGGTCGCGTTGATCAGGCCCAGCATCGCTTCTTTCTTGTCTGCCGTGACCTTGCCACGCTTGATGCCCTTGTCGAGGTAACTTTCGGAATAGGCCTTGCCCTTGTCGGCGGCGGGCTGATCGCGGTCGATCAGCACAACCTGCATTCCGGCCTGTGCGCTGACCAGCGCGATGCCCGCACCCATCATGCCCGCGCCCAGAACGCCGACCTTTTTGACACGCTGATCCGGCACGTCCTTGGGCCGCACGGCGCCTTTTTCCAGCGCTTCCTTGTTCAGGAACAGCGACCGGATCATCGCGGACGAAGATGGGTTCATCAGGATCGAGGTGAAATGCCGTGCCTCGATCCGCAGGGCGGTATCAAAATCGACCAGCGCGCCTTCGTAGATCGCGCTCAGCAACGCCTTGGCGGCAGGAAATGCGCCTTGGGTCTTGCCGTTCACCATCGCGCTTGCACCGACAAAGGTCATGAACCCCGCCGGGTGATAAGGCGCGCCGCCGGGCATCTTGTAGCCCTTGGCATCCCACGGTTTCACCAGATCGGCCTCCCTGGCGTTCAGCACCCATTCCTTGGCCGCCGCCACCGGATCGTCCGCCACCGCGTCGATCAGCTGCGCTCCCTTGGCCTTGGCCGGCTCCAACATCTTGCCTTCGAGCAGCACCGGGGCTGCCGCCATCGCGCCCACCATGCGGCTGAAACGAGTGGTGCCGCCGCCGCCGGGGAAGATGCCCAGAAGAATCTCGGGCAGGCCGATCCTGGATTTCGGATTGCTGGTCATCACCCGGTGGTGACAGGCCAGCGCGATTTCTGTGCCAATGCCCGCGCAGGTGCCATTGATGGCGCAGGCCACCGGCTTGCCGCCTTTTTTGGTCTTGGTGTCCATGCCAGCCAGTTCCAGCTTGCGCAGGATGTGGTGGCCACCCATGACGAAATCGAACAGCGCTTGGGCCGGTTCCTCCCCCGCTTCCTGCCGGATCGTAGCCAATGTATTCAGGTCCATCCCGCCGGCGAAAGTACCTTCCTTGCCGCTGGTGATGACGATGCCTTTGACCGCATCGTCGGCCAGTGCCTTATCGACCAGCGCGCTCACCAGTTCAAAGGCGTCGCGGGTCATCACGTTCATGGATTTGCCCTGGGCGTCCCAGGTGATGAAGGCGACGCCGTCCGCGTCGGTGGTCAGAGTGAAATCAGTCATTTTCTTGGTCTCCTGCTCCGCCGCTTACACGCGTTCGATAATGGTTGCCGCACCCATGCCGGATGCGATGCAGAGCGTCGCCAGACCGGTTTCCTTGTCCTGCCGCTCCAGCTCGTCAAGCAATGTGCCGATGATCATCGCGCCGGTTGCGCCCAGCGGGTGACCCATGGCGATCGAGCCGCCGTTGACGTTCACCTTGCCGGGGTCCACGTCAAAGGCCTGCTGGAACCGCAGCACGACAGAGGCAAAGGCCTCGTTCACCTCGAACAGGTCCAGATCGCCGATGACCATGCCGTTTTCGGCCAGGATCTTTTCGGTCACCGGTACCGGGCCGGTCAGCATGATGGTCGGGTCGGTGCCGATCTTGGCGGTTGCCTTGATGCGCGCGCGCGGCTTCAGGCCGTATTTCTCGCCGAATTCCTTGTTGCCGATCAGAACAGCCGCAGCCCCATCCACGATGCCCGAGCTGTTGCCCGCGTGGTGGATGTGGTTGATCCGCTCGATATGTGGGTATTTCAGCATCGCCACCTTGTCGAAGCCCGGCATCTGTTCGCCCATCATCGCGAAAGAGGGGTTAAGCGCGCCAAGGCTTTGCATGTCGGTGCCGGGGCGCATGTATTCGTCGCGATCCAGAATGGTCAGGCCGTTCTGATCCCGGACGGTGATGACCGATTTTTCGAACCGGTTTTCTTCCCAGGCGACCGCCGCGCGGCGCTGCGACTCGACTGCCAATGCGTCGGCATCGTCGCGGCTGAATCCGTATTCCGTGGCGATGAGGTCGGCCGAGATGCCCTGCGGCACGAAATAGGTCTCCATCGCGAGGCTGGGATCAACGGCGATCGCCGCGCCGTCGCTGCCCATGGCCACGCGGCCCATCATCTCGACGCCACCGGCGATATAGGCATCGCCCGCGCCGCCCTTGACCTGATTGGCGGCGAGATTCACCGCCTCCATGCCGGAGGCGCAAAACCGGTTGATCGCCAGACCGGGGATCGATTGGTCCAGATCCGAAGCCAAGACCGCCGAACGCGCCAGACAGCCGCCTTGTTCCATCACCTGGGTGACATTGCCCCAGATCACGTCCTCGACCGCGTGGCCTTCCAGGTTGTTGCGTTCCTTCACTGCGTTCAAAGTCAGCGCGCTGAGGCGCACCGAGGTCACCTCGTGCAGGCTGCCATCCTTGCGGCCCTTGCCGCGCGGCGTGCGCAGGGCGTCATAGATATAGGCTTCGGTCATGTGTTTCTCCTCAAGCGCGATCCGACGGGTTGCCGGGCATCAGGTCATAGGGTGCTTTCCAGCCGGGCTGTTCGGAAAGCCGGGTCAGCCAGGCGTCAATATGGGGCCAGTCTGCACGGTTGAATCCAAAAGACTCGGGGTAATAGAGGTAGCCGCAACAGCTCAGGTCTGCGTTGGTCACGCTGTCCCCAACGATCCAGTCGCGGCCTTCAAGGTGGGCGTTCAACACATTGTAAGCGGCCTTGAGCCGCCCCTGGTTGAAAGCGATCACATTCGGGTCGCGGTGCTGTTCGGGCAGGAAATGGATCAGGAACCGGGTCAGGCCCGCCATCGAGCTGAGCTTGTGATTGTCCCACAGCACCCATCGCAGGATGTCATAGTTCTCCTCGCGGGTCTTACCTCCGAACCTGCCGGATTTCTCGGTCACATAGGCCTGGATGCAGCCCGACTGGCTGGTTCGAAAATCGCCGTCGATCAAAACCGGCGCCTCGCCCATCTCGTTGACAGTGGCGCGGTATTCCGGCGTGCGGGTCTCGCCGCCGAAAAAGTCGACGAATACCGGCTCCCACTCGAGCCCTGACATTTCCAACGCCAGCGCTGCTTTGTAGGAATTGCCGCTTTCTCCGAAGCAATGAAGTTTTATAACCATTTCAACGCTCTCCCTATGGCGATAAGTATTCCGATGATGAACAAAACAGCCAAGCAACCTGCGGCCCAAAGCAACGCGAAACCAAGCTGATATCCAGTGAAGACACCTGAATAGACAAACTCGCCAACCTGTGTGCCGAACAATGTACAATCGGGGACTCCGGCGGCTGTGACGTCATGGCAGTCAGCTATTTTTGCAACTCCAACGGTAATCGCGAGTTTTCCAAGAACCAAAACTAATGGCCCGAGAACAACCGCCACCAAAGTCAGGATTAATTTCACCGCTTGCGCTCCTCCAGTTCCGCGTTGAACAGCCGCAAGCGGTGGATCATGTTTTCCTCGTCGACTACGCTGTTGAAATTCTCGAACAGAAACGACAGCGCCTCGCCCTCGTCCAGACCTGACTGTTTCGCAAACTGTTTCAGCTTGCGGTAGGCGTCTTCCGTCATGGCGACGGGGAAGCGGCGGGTCAGGCGAAAGCGTTTCGGCATGTCTCTTTCTTCAGTGATTGGGCCGGCGGGGCGGACCCCGCCGCAATACTCAGAAATTTGCGGCCTCCAACGCCATGACCGTGTCAGCGCCCGACTGGATGCGCGCCAGGTGCGTGGCGGTCATGGGCAGGCGGCGCGCCATGTAATAGCGCCCGGTCGCGATCTTCGTCTCGTAGAACGCGGCGTCAGAAGCACCTGCGGCCAGTTGTGACGCCGCGGCCTTGGCCATTCGCGCCCACATCAGGCCCAGGCAGACATGGCCGAACATGTGCATGAAGTCATAAGAGCCCGCCAACGCGTTATTGGGGTTCTTCATGCCGTTTTGCATGAAATACATTCCCGCGGCCTGCAGATCCTTGGATGCAGCCTTCAGCGGCTCGATAAACGCCTTGTCATAGGATTCGTCCTGCCCTGCGTTCTCCTTGCAGAAGGTTTTGACCATCTCGAAGAAGGCCATCACGTGCTTACCGCCGTCCTGCGCCAGTTTTCGACCCACGAGGTCCAAAGCCTGAACGCCGTTGGCCCCCTCGTAAATCATCGCGATCCGGGCATCGCGGGTATATTGCGACATGCCCCATTCCTCGATGTAGCCATGGCCGCCATAAACCTGCTGCGCCTGTACGGTCATGTCATAGCCCTGGTCGGTCAGGAAACCCTTGATGACCGGCGTCAGCAACGAGATCAGCCCATCTGCGTCCTTGTCC
Source organism: Ruegeria sp. CI1 (assembly GCF_056536925.1). Classification (NCBI taxonomy): domain Bacteria; kingdom Pseudomonadati; phylum Pseudomonadota; class Alphaproteobacteria; order Rhodobacterales; family Roseobacteraceae; genus Ruegeria; species Ruegeria sp. CI1. The sequence goes on from NZ_JBQFQP010000016.1 coordinate 38,868, forward strand.
TGTGCGCGATGCGCCTTGTCGATCATCGTGGCGCCCCACAGGATGAACGCGCGCGCACCTTCGGTGAAACTCTTCTGATCCATCAGGTTGCGGCGGATGTCCGGGTGCACGATCAGCGGATCGGCCGGACCGTCCGGGTTCTTCACCCCGGTCACGTCGCGGCCCTGCAGGCGGTCCTTGGCGTATTCCAGGGCATTCTGGAATGCAGCTTCCGCCTGGGACAACCCCTGCATGCCCACGCCCAGACGCGCTTCGTTCATCATGGTGAACATGGCGCGCATGCCCTTGTGCTCTTCGCCCAGCAACCAACCGGTTGCGGCGTCATAGTTCATGACGCAGGTCGAGTTTCCGTGGATGCCCATCTTTTCCTCGATCTTGCCGACCGAGACGCCGTTGCGCTCGCCCAGGCTGCCGTCGTCGTTGACAAGGAATTTAGGCACGATGAAAAGCGACACGCCCTTGATGCCCTCGGGGCCGCCGGGAACTTTCGCCAGCACCAGATGGATGATGTTGTCAGCCATGTCGTGGTCGCCGGACGAGATGAAGATCTTTTGCCCGGTGATCTTGTAGCTGCCGTCGCCCTGCGGTTCCGCCTTGGTGCGCATCAGACCCAGATCTGTGCCGCAATGCGGCTCGGTCAGGTTCATGGTGCCCGTCCATTCACAGGCAACCATGTTGGGCAGGTATTTGTTCTTCTGCTCATCGGTCCCATGCGCCAGAATGGCCGAGGCCGCGCCGTGGGTCAGGCCCTGATACATCACGAACGCCTGGTTCGCGGCGGAAAACATCTCGCCCACGGCAGTGCCCAGAACATAAGGCATGTTCTGTCCGCCGTATTCCTCGGGCATGTCCAGCCCGGTCCAACCGCCTTCCTTCATCTGCTCGAAGGCTTCCTTGAACCCCGTCGGGGTGTAGACGATGCCGTTTTCCAGTCGACACCCTTCGGCATCGCCCACCACGTTCAGCGGGTGCAGCACATTGGTCGCGATCTTGCCTGCCTCGTCCAGAACCGCACCGGTAAATTCAGGTTCCAGGTCCGAATAGCCGGGGACGTCCGAGGCGGAAACGTTCAGGACATCATGCAGGATGAATTGCGTATCCTTGGTTGGGGCGTTGTAGACGGGCATGGAAGGCTCCCAATTGTTTCAATTTTCTGAGGGGCGGGGTAGGCGTTACTCGGCCGCCTTCTTTTCTTCTTTCATCGAGGCGATGACCTTTTCGCCCCATTTCAGTTGCTCTTTCAGGTCTTCGATGGCCTGGGTCAGCTCGTCTCGGCGCAACTCCATGTCAGCAAGCCGGTCACAGGCGATCTCATAGGTGCGGGTCAGCTGTGTCAGTTGCTGGTCGCCGGCGTGATACAGGTCCAGAAGTTGCCGGATTTCTTCGAGGCTGAAGCCGAAACGCTTGCCGCGCAGGATGAGTTTCAGTCGGGCGCGGTCGCGTTTGGTGAACAGCCGTTTTTGACCTTCGCGGATCGGGAACAGCAGTTCCTTGGCCTCGTAGAACCGCAAGGTGCGAGGGGTCACGTCATAGGTCTCGCACATCTCGCGAATGGTCATCAGTTCTTCATTCATGTCTCAATCTCTCAAATCACGTACCTGGTGATATCGAGTTGGCCGGGTGTCGGGCGATTTACAACATGCAATTGACGTTTACGTAAGCTAGACGCTGCGTCACTTTTTTGGTGACGTAAGATCAATTCGCGTCAGGCATCTTGCGGGAAATTTTATTTCCGCAACGTCAACCTGAAGGGGGCAAAATCGCCTTTCATTGGCGTTGTATGACGAACGTAGAAAATGGGACTGTGTCACGCTCGATCCTCCACTCGATACATGCGCCATGCTTGGCGGTCTGCCCATATTCTGGCAACGGGTATCGTGCTCGGATGACGATGAAGTGAGAGACGGAGAGCGCCCCGTCAGGCCAGACTATTGGCGGTCTGGTCACGCAGTCGCTTCAACTCGTCCATCGCCTCGTCAAGCTGTTCGCGCTGCTGGCGCAACTCTTCCATCTGACGATCGGCCATTTCGATGAAGGCTGACATCTGCGCCTGATTGCCCTCGTCCTCATAGATCAAGAGCCATTGGCGAATCTCTTCCAGCGGGAAGCCGAACTTGCGCCCGCGCAAAATCAGCTTCATCCGGGCGCGTTCCCGCGCGCCATAAAATCGCGAACGCCCTTCGCGGTCTGGCTGCAGCAGTTCAATATACTCGTAATAGCGCAGCGTGCGCGGCGTTACGTCGAATTCCGCGCACATCTCTTTGAATGACAAACGGGTGTCGGACATTCTGTTTCTCCTCGCCCGGCAACCTATGGTGTCGTTTCGTCATGCGCAACAGGCGGTCTTGCTCTTTGATGTCGCAGCGGCCCATAAAGGGGCACTCAACAGCAGGACCCAAGCCTATGGTCGACAAAACAAAACTCGCTCGCCAGTTCATCGAGGCCATCCCGCACGCCAAGGCGCTGGGGCTGGAGCTTGATCATATCGGTGCCGGTGAGGCCGAGATATCGATGCCCTACAACGAAGACCTGATCGGTGATCCGCGCACCGGGGTGATTCATGGCGGGGCAGTATCGGCCATGCTGGATACCTGCTGCGGCGCCGCAGTGATGAGCCATCCCTCCGCCCCCGGCGGCACCGCGACGATCGACTTGCGCATAGACTACATGCGCGCCGCGACGCCGGGCCAACGAATTTCGACGCGCGCGACCTGTTATCACATCACCCGCAACGTTGCCTTTGTCCGCGCAACCGCCACCGACGACGATCAGGACCAACCTGTCGCCACCGCCTCGGGCGCCTTTACCGTGGAGGGCCGCTGATATGGCGCGCGCCCGTCCCGAACCGATGCAGGTGGTCAAGCAGCGCCGCGATGCCGCACTCAAGGCGCTGGTCGAAGGCGTGCCCTATATCCGCTTTCTCAACATCAGTTTCGACCGTCGCGGGGACGAGCTGACCGGGGTTCTGAATTTCGACGAAAAACACATCGGCAATCCGTTCCTGCCGGCCATCCACGGTGGCGTGACGGCGGCCTTCCTTGAGGTGACGGCGGTGATCACGCTCAGCTGGTCGCACCTGTTTCCCAGGATCGAAAGCGGCGAGATCGATCCGGAAGAGATATTGACCGACGACAATATGCGCTTTCCCAAGACCATCGACTTTACCGTCGACTACCTGCGCTCGGGCCTGCCGCGCGACGCCTATGCGCGCGCATTCATCAGCCGTTCGGGCCGTCGTTACGCCTCGGTCCGGGTCGAGGCGTGGCAGGACCACCATTCAAAGATGTTCGCCCAGGCGACCGGCCATTTCCTGATGCCACAACCGCGATCCGAAAAAGCCTGACCCGCCATGAAGGACGCCTCGGCACCCATCACACATCGGCGGGTGCTGAAAATTGCCCTGCCCATCGTGCTGTCCAACGCAACGGTTCCGATCCTCGGGGCCGTCGATACCGGCGTGGTGGGGCAGATGGGGCAGGCCGCCCCCATCGGCGCGGTCGGGATCGGCGCGGTGATCCTCGCCACGATCTATTGGGTGTTCGGCTTTTTACGCATGGGCACCACCGGCCTTGCCGCGCAGGCGCGCGGATCGGGCGATATGGCCGAGACCGGTGCGCTGCTGACGCGCGGCCTGCTTCTGGCTTTCGCGGCGGGGCTGGTTTTCATCGTTGCGCAAGCCGCCTTGTTCTGGGGCGCTTTCGCACTGGCCCCCGCCAGCGCCGAGGTCGAGGCGCTGACCCGCACCTATCTGGAGATTCGCATCTGGGGTGCGCCCGCCACCATCGCGCTTTATGCCGTCACCGGCTGGCTGATCGCCATCGAGAAAACGCGCGGTGTCTTCGTTCTGCAAATCTGGATGAATGGTCTCAACATTGCTCTAGACCTGTGGTTCGTTCTGGGGCTGGGCTGGGGGGTTGAAGGCGTGGCCACCGCGACCCTGATCGCCGAATGGACCGGCCTCGCGCTGGGCTTGTGGCTGTGCCGCGAGGCTTTCGCCGGTGAACAGTGGCACGACTGGGCCCGCATCTTTGACGCCACCCGCCTGCGCCGCATGTTGCAGGTGAATGCCGACATCATGGTGCGCTCGGTATTGCTGACCGGGGCGTTCACCACTTTTCTGTTCGTCGGCGCTGATCTGGGCGACGTCAACCTCGCCGCCAATCAGGTGTTGCTGCAGTTTCTGGAAATCACCGCCTTTGCGCTTGACGGTTTTGCTTTTTCCGCCGAGGCGCTGGTGGGCAGTGCTGTTGGCGCAAAGGATCGCTATCAGCTGCGACGTGCCGGGATCATCGCCTCGCAATGGGGGGTGGGCGGCGCGCTCGTATTGGGAGCAGTGTTCTTTGTTGCGGGTCCGCTGATTATCGACATCATGACCACGTCACCCGACGTGCGTCTGGGCGCGCGTGACTATCTGATCTGGGCGGCGCTGGCACCGGTTCTGGGCGTCGCCAGTTGGATGTTCGATGGCATTTATATCGGCGCGACATGGACTCGCGACATGAGAATCGCAATGATCCAGTCGGTCATCATCTACGTTCTGGCGTTGTTTCTTCTGGTGCCCACGCTCGGCAACCACGGACTCTGGGCGGCGCTGATGGTGCTCAACATCGCCCGCGGTCTGACGCTGGGCCTGCGCTATCCGCGGCTGGAGGCGCAGGTGGCATGACTGTCCGACACGCAGACACACGGATGTCAGGGAAGGAACAGAGGGGATGAGATTCATTTCAGGTTTCAACGGGCGGGAACAGCAGATTGCCACGCTGTTTCAGGACACCTTCACCGCCTCGGAGGGGGAAGGGGAGGGCCGGATCATCGGTGCGTTGGTTGCCGAACTACTGGCAACAACTCCCAAGAACGACCTTTATGTATTTTCCGCCTATGCGGGCGAGGTGCTGGTTGGCTGCATCTGTATTTCACGGCTGCTCTATGCGCAGGATTCAAGGGCGGTGTTCATTCTGTCCCCCGTGGCGGTCAGGACGGACCAGCAACAGAAAGGCATCGGCCAACAGTTGATCGCGCATGGGCTGGATCAGTTGCGTCTCAGCGGCGTCGACTATGTCACAACCTACGGCGATCCCGGTTACTATTCCCGGGTCGGGTTTCAGCAGATCACCGAGGATTTTGCAAAGGCCCCGCTGAAATTGAACCATCCGCATGGCTGGCTGGGACAGCCGTTGTCGTCAAAAGATGCGACGCCCCTGTCAGGGCCATCCCAATGCGTGCCGGCGCTGCACAAACCCGAATTGTGGTGAACGGCCGGGTCAATGCGCGACGCCCGGCAGTGGTGGCCGGTGCGGCAATTTCTCGGGGTTTCGCATGATATAGATCCAGTCGATCAGCCCGTCCCGATTGACCGTCAGCGTAAACACCATGTCATCTGCGCCGCCGTCCAGAACCGCCAGTGCAGGCGCGCCGTTGGCCCTGACCGTCCTGACATCGACACGCCCGACCTGTTTCGATGCGATCGACAGCAATACCTGCGCCACTTCGTCCCGGCCCGCCAATGGGCGGAACGCGGCGCGCACTTTGCCGCCGCCATCGCTGATTGCGGTGACATCGGCGGACATCAGCGATAAGACCGTGGCGCGATCCTGCGCCGCGACAGCCTGGGAAAACCGGGCCAGCATCGTGGCCGTTTCTTGTGGCTCGACCTTAAACCTCGGCCCTGCCGATTTCACCTTTTTCCCGGCGCGGCTGACCAGTTGACGGCAGGCTGCCTCGGATTTGTCCAGGACCTGTGCCAGTTCTTCGTAGTCGGCGTCAAAGACCTGTTTCAGCACGAATGCCGCGCGCTCCTCGGGGGTCAGCCGCTCCATCGCCCATAGCAACGCCAGTTCGCAATCCTGTGCCAGAGACAGATGGTCTTCGCTGCTGGCGCTCGCATCGCGCACCAGCGGTTCAGGCAACCACGGTCCGACATAGACCTCGCGCCGGTGCCGGGCCGACCGCAGCGCATCAATGGCCAACCGCATCGTCGTGGTGTGCAGCCAGCCGGCAGGATTGCCGATGGTGTCGCCTGTGATGTCGGACCAGCGCAGCCAGACCTCCTGCACGACGTCTTCGGCCGCGGCGCGTTCGCCCAGCATCCGGTAGGCCAGCGCCATCAGGCGCGGGCGTTCCTGTTCGAACCGGTCAAGTCGTGTCTTTGTCATCGGGCCGACCGTATTACAGGATGCAGTGTCTTGCCGAGTGAGATTTTCTGGCACGTCTGCCCGTGGCCCAACCCCCGTTTCATGACCGGATAGGCCCGGCCGGACGCCGCGGCATAAGTCGCCGCAATCACCGCCCTTTCGCCATGTCGCTTTCTGATTTCCAGTTGCAGGTCGTCCGCCTCGGGCAAGTCGGCGATCACGGCTTCGGCAAAACGGAACCCTAGACCAGCTTCGCCCGCGGCGTCAAAGTTGCGTGACAGGCATGCCGCAATGTGATCGGACGGTACGCCCGATTTCAGGGCAAAACCTGCGACAAGCTGCGCGCAAGGCCCGCAATCGCCGTCCAGCGTCGATGCCAACAGCGCACCGGCCCAGATTTGCGGGGCGGGTCCTGTCATTCCGCTGAACAATGACAGGCCGAAGTAGCGAAGTGCAGCACCGGGCCAAACTTCCGCGACCTGCCGCATATAGCTGGCGTCATAGTCATTGTCCTTTTCGAACTTGCTCAACATCCTGTTCAGGATAGCTCTGATCATGCCGGAACCTCCTTGAGGCGCTGTGCGAAGGCCAGGGCGACGGCGGCGGGAATGGTATTGGCAGCTATGTCGAACAAAACCGTGGCGCTGTCAGGCGATGCATGGTGGCCCCATGAGGCGACGTGAAATGCGGCATGCAAGGATAGGAATGCCGCGCCAAGCACTACGAGCGTCCGGTCGCCACGGCGCGCGCCAAGAAACAGACCGGTCGCGCTGACGAAAAAAGCAAAGCCGATATCCCGGGCAAAATGGTCGTTGAAAGGCCCGGTGGACGAGACGCCAGGAACCGAGCGATAGAATTCAGCAGGTGCAATGACCAGACCGGCGGCCAACAGCAAGAAATAGGCCGCCAATCCGACGAGGATGGATTTTGTCATAGATGTCTCCCTTCGCCTTTATGACGAAACAGGAGCACTGTTTGTGACCGCGACGAGCAAAAAAAACCGACAGAGCTTGTGCGATGGGACCCGCCGGGCTCCAGGTCGACCTAGGTAAGGTCCAGCAAAGCCTCGGGCGGGCGACCGATCGCGGCCTTGCCGTTACACAACGCGATGGGGCGTTCGATCAGGATCGGATGGGCGGCCATAGCGGCCAGCAGAACCTCATCTGCGTCCGTTTTCGACAGCTCAAGCTCCTTGAACACCTTCTCGCCGGTGCGCATCATCTCTACCGCGCGAAGCCCCAGCGCGGCTTGGGCCGCCTTCAACTCCTCGAGGCTGGGAGCATCCTCTAGGTACTTGCGCACGGTGATCGTTGCGCCGCGCTCTTGCAAAAGCGCCAGTCCCGCGCGGGATTTCGAACAACGGGGATTGTGCCAATATTCGATCACAGCCAGTCCTCTCTTTTGCTGCCCACAGCCTGCGCCACAGTGTCTAACCCGTCGCGCTTCAGCAAGTCGTCCAGCCCGTGCGCTATATCGGCGGCCAGCGACAAACCGCCATAAACCATCGCGGTATAGAATTGAACCGCCGAGGCACCCGCGCAGATCTTGGCATAGGCCTGTTCGGCGGTGCTGATGCCGCCAACCCCGATCAGCGGCAGGCTGCCTTCGGTCAATTGGCTGAGACGAGCCAGAACCCGCGTGGATTTTTCGAACAAGGGCGCACCCGACAAGCCGCCTGCCTCGCCCTTGTGGACACTTCGCAAACCATCGCGCGACAGGGTGGTGTTGGTGGCAATCACCCCATCCACTCCGGTTTCGCGCGCCACATCGGCAATGTCCTGTAATTCGTCGTCTGTCAGGTCCGGCGCGATCTTCAGAAACACCGGCAAACGCTGCGGCAGGCCGTCGCGGGTTTCGATCACACCGGACAGCAGCGCCCCCAATGCCGCCTTGCCCTGCAAATCACGCAGCTTTTCTGTATTGGGGGACGAGACGTTGACCGTGGCGAAATCAAGGTATTCGGCGCATCGTGCCAGCACCTTGGCGAAATCGCTAGGCCGGTCGTCGCTGTCCTTGTTGGCGCCGAGGTTCAGACCGATCACCGCATCTTTGGGACGCCCCGCCAGCCGCTTGGCCATGACCTCCATGCCGTCATTGTTGAAACCGAACCGGTTGATTGCCGCGCGATCCTCGCTTAGCCGGAAGAGTCGTGGTTTGGGGTTGCCGGGTTGCGGGCGCGGGGTGACCGCGCCAACCTCGATAAACCCGAACCCGGCGCGCGAAAGCGGCCCCAGGACCTCGCCGTTCTTGTCGAACCCGGCCGCCAGCCCAACAGGGTTCGGCAGGTCAAGACCGGCGACGGTGGTACGCAACCGGGGTGAAGTCACAGGCCCCGGCGCGGGCGCCAGCCCCATCTTCAGGGCTCTTATGGACAGCCCGTGCGCCGCTTCCGGATCCATCCGGTGCAGGGCGGCCAACCCCAGTTTTTCGATCATCTTCATCCGAATGTCTTTCCACTTTGGGCCGGGGCGCAGCGGATCAGGCGCGAGGTTGCCAACGCCGCCTGCCGGTGCACCACGGCCTGCCTGTAAACCGGATCGGTCACCATCTCAAGAAACGTGTGTGCCGTAGGATAGCGAGCAACGAACACCTCGTCCCAAGCCTCTTCCTGAGGTCCGATCAGAACGGATTGAAACGCCCCGCGCCAGACGATCGCGGCCCCGAGCCGCGCAATGATCGGCGCGGTTTCGGCCCCGTACCTTTGGTACGCCTCGGCCCCGGTCAACCCCGCGCCCGCCAGTTCGTGACCTTCGGGGTAAATCGCCCTGTCGCGAAATTTCACAAGGTTCAGCATTTCGATGGGGTGATCACGGTCAAGTGCCTTGAAGGCCTCGAACTGCTCCCGCTCGGGATCGACATACCCGCTCATACCATCTCATCCGGAAAGCGGTGCTGCCCGTCCACCAGCGGCAGCGGCTTGGCCCAGACTACGTCCGACAGCCGCAAGTTGCGGTAAAGATGAGGAAACAATGCACCGCCGCGTGACACTTCCCATTTCAGCGCATCGCCCATCGCGTCGCCATCGCAGGCCAGCACGGTCAGCCCATCGGCCCCCGCAAAATGCTTGACGGCGGTCTCGGCAGCCTGTTCGGCGGTCGAGAAATGAACGAACCCGTCGGCCACATCGACCGGCGCGCCAGTGGTCTCGCCCTGCGTCTGTAATACGGCCCATTCGTCCGCCCGGAAAATCTTGTAGATCAGCATAACGCCCAGATGCCTCGGGGCCGGGGCAATATCAAGCCGCAATTCCCCCTACGTCGCCTGCACAGACCCTTTGACTCTGCCAAAGACCCGGCGCACGATCCAAAGAAAAACAACTTTAGGGAGTCAACCAGATGTTTACCCGATTTCTGACCTCGGTTGCCGCGCTTGGCCTGACCGCCGGCGCGGCGGTGGCCGAATACAAGCTGACCATTCTGCATACCAATGATTTCCACGCCCGCTTCGAGCCGATCAACAAATACGATAGCGCCTGCGATGCCGAGGACGACGCCGAGGGCAAGTGCTTTGGCGGCACCGCGCGGCTTGTATCCGCGATCGAGAACGCGCGTGCGCTAGCCGGCAACTCGATCCTTGTCGACGGCGGCGACCAGTTCCAGGGCTCGCTGTTCTATACCTATTACAAGGGAAAGGTCGCGGCCGAGATGATGAACAAGCTGGGCTATGACGCGATGACCGTGGGCAATCACGAATTCGACGACGGCCCCGAGGTTCTGCGCGGCTTCATCGACGCGATCGACTTTCCCATCCTGATGTCGAACGCCGATTTCAGTGGCGAGGAACTGCTCGAAGGTGTGCTCAAGAAATCTACCGTGATCGAGGTGGGCGGCGAACAGATCGGCCTGATCGGCCTTACACCCGTCGACACGCCGGAAATCGCCTCGCCCGGTCCCAACGTCACCTTCTCCGATCCGGTGCCCGCCGTACAGACCGAGGTCGACAAGCTGACGGGTGAGGGCATCAACAAGATCGTCGTGCTCAGCCATTCCGGCTATGCCGCCGACAAACGCATTGCCGCCGAAACCTCGGGTGTCGACGTGATTGTGGGCGGGCATTCCAATACGCTTCTGTCCAACGTGCTCGAAGACGCGGTCGGCCCCTATCCGACCATGGTCAACGGAGTGCCGATCGTTCAGGCCTATGCCTATGGTAAGTTCCTGGGCGAGTTGAACGTCACCTTCGATGACGACGGCAACGTCACCGTCGCCGAGGGCGAGCCGCTGATCATGAACGCCACGGTGACCGAGGACGAAGCTACCGTTGCGCGCATCGACGAGTTGGCGCAGCCGTTGGACGAGATCCGCAACAAGGTTGTCGCCAACGCCGCTGCTCCGATTCAGGGCGACCGCTCGGTTTGCCGCGTGCAGGAATGCGAGATGGGCAACCTGGTGGCCGACGCAATGCTGGATCGGGTAGCGGATCAGGGCGTGACCATCGCCATCGCCAACTCGGGTGGGTTGCGCGCCTCGATCGATCCCGGCGACGTGACGATGGGCGAGGTCCTGACGGTGCTGCCGTTTCAGAACACGCTATCGACCTTCCAGATCAGCGGTCAGGGCATAATCGACGCGCTGGAAAACGGCGTCAGCCAGGTCGAAGAGGTCAAGGGCCGCTTCCCGCAGGTGGCGGGCATGACCTTTACCTGGGACCCGTCGATCGCACCGAACGAGGGCCGGGTGGTCGAGGTGATGGTGGCCAGCGACGATGGTTTCGTGCCCATCGACCCGGCGGCAACTTATCTTGTGGTGACCAACAACTATGTCCGCAATGGCGGCGACGGCTATGACGTGTTCGCGGGTGACGACAAGAACGCCTATGACTTCGGTCCCGACCTGGCCGATGTCACCGCGGAATACCTGGCGAAAAACGCGCCCTATCAACCTTACGTGGACGGCCGCATCATCCAGAAATGATCAGTCGCGGATCTCGGGCCACAGCCCGGGGTCCAGCCCGTCGATGAACGGCGCCAGCATCTCGGCATGCTCGCGCCACTTCCCGATCGAGCGGGAATGCACGCTCTGGCGCAACTGCGTGTCGCTGAAGGTCAGAACCTGTCCCTCATGGCGTTCGGGGTGCGCCATATTCTCGACCCAGTCGAGGCCGCAGAACTCTGCCAGCTTCTTTGTCTCGCCCTCAATGTCCGAAACCAGGGTTTCATAACGCAGTTCGAATACCCGCCCCGGCATCACCTTGTGCCAATGCGCCATGACGCGGGCGTGAAAATTGAACCGGTCGGCCATGGCCGCAAGATCATAGGCATAGGTCATCGACCCCCCGGCAAAATGGGCCTGCCAGATCGACAGGGCGACATCGCGCGGATCGCGCCTGAGCTGGACCATGCGCGCCTCGGGATGCGCCTTGGACAGGAAGCCCAGCAACCGGTAATTCTCGGGCATCTTGTCAACATAAGCCTGCGCCTTGCGTGCAAATTCCGGCAGACGCGCACGGTCTGCCTCGGCATAGGCACGCGCGGCATCCGTGTCATAGGGCGTGTTGTCGGTCAGATAGTGATCGAGCAGCAAGGCGGGCACCGCGCGCTCTCCCAAAGACACCACATCGGGATGCGCCGACAGCAGTACTTCGGTCAGGGTCGTGCCCGAACGCGGCATGCCGACGACATAGATCGGGCGTGGCGACGCGGGTTCGAGTGGCGAAGTCACGGAATTCTCATCCGGAAACCGAACTTGCACCGATGTCAGCGATTGCGCCGTCTCATTTGCGTCATAGGGGGCCTTTGCCGCCATCGCTGCGTTGGCCTTGCCCAGATGCTCGGCAAAGCCCGGCATGTCACCCGCCTGTTGGGCAACTCGCGCGCGGGCAAAATGCAGATAGGTCCGGTCCGGCGCGTCCTTGGGCAAGGTCTTGAGCGCCTGTTCGACCCGGGGCGCAAGTTCTGCATTTTGCTCAGCGCTGTTCATCCGTGCCAGCGTTTCCAGCGCCACCGGATCCCCCGGAACCAGTGCCAGAACCGCTTCGCATTCTGACCGAGCGCCTTCGCTGTCCCCGTTCGACAGCAACTGCGTCGCCAGCCGGTGCCGCGCCTCGGCGTTGTCGGGGGCCAGCGCCACGGCCTTGCGCGCCGCCGCCGTCGCATCGTCGCTGCGGATCAGGCGGGCAAGTGGCAGGCTGATATCGACCAGCGTTTCCACGTCATTGGCGTTCATCGCCAACAACGCTTCGAAATCCGCAACGGCACCCTCATAGTCACCAACAGCCTTGCGCAACACACCCCGCAGCCGCAAGGCGCGATAGTTCCGTTTCTCGAGGCGTAGTACCTCCGAGACGCAGTCCATCGCGCCGTCATTGTCCCCTTGTGCCATCAATCCCTGCGCTTTGATGTAAAGCGCGCCGATATCCTTGGGCTGGGCCTGCAACACCTTGTCGAGCATAGGCATCGCCGCGTCGGCCCGACCCAGAAACACCAGTGTCTGCGCCATGTTCTTGCGTGCGTCCTGAAACCCGGGATCAAGGCTGAGCGCCTTCTTGAAATAGGGCACCGCATCCTTGTGCTTGCCCAGCCCCGACAGGCAGATGCCCGCGATATTGGGAAAGGCCGGATGGGACTTGTGCCGTTTAATACCCGCCTTCGCCCCCTTGAGAGCGGGTTTGAGCCGCCCCTGATTGAGCAGCATCACCGTGGATTTCAGATCGTTTTCGAGTGTCATGACACGGGTTACACCGGCAATCACGGACAGGTGCAAGAGAAATCCTGTGAGCCGGGGAATTGCATTCGTCATTTCCGGCCCTAAGCTGCGGGGATGTGCGGTCGATTTGCCATAACCCTGCCAAGCGACGCGATGGCGCAGCTGTTTGCCGCGCAGCCAGCGAACGCTTTGCCGCCGGTGCCCAACTACAACGTCTGTCCGACCAATCAGGTGCATGTGATCCGCGCGGCAGAAACCGGTCGACAACTTGTACAAATGCGGTGGGGTTTCCTCCCACACTGGTACAAATCGCACAACTCGGGTCCGCTGCTGATCAACGCCCGTGCCGAGACCATCGCCGAGAAACCGGCCTTTCGCGCCGCCTGCCGCGAGCGCCGCTGCATGATCGTGGCCACCGGTTTTTATGAATGGACAAAGACGGATCAAGGTCAACGGCTGCCCTGGTACATCCGTCGCCGCGACGACGCCCCCATCGCCTTTGCCGGGGTCTGGCAGGATTGGGGGCCTGAGGGTGCCCGCGAAACCACCTGCGCCATCGTGACCACGCAGGCCAATCAGAGGATGAGCGCCGTTCACCACCGGATGCCGCTTGTTCTGGAAAGTGAAAACTGGCCCTTGTGGCTCGGAGAAGCGGGCAAGGGGGCAGCGCGTCTGATGCAGCCGGGAGGTGAAGATGTGCTGGGATTTCATCGGGTTGGCGTTGCCGTCAATTCCAACCGGGCCAGCGGGCCGGATCTGATCGAACCCCTGGGCACTGGCGCTGATTGATATGTGCCTACGGCCTCTTTCCCTTTGTCTGCGGGCGGGATAGACGGTCATCATGGCACTGAAATTCAAGACCTTACCCGAGCTTTACGCCCACGGTTTCGACACCGTGATCGACGTGCGCAGCCCGGCGGAATACGCCGAGGATCATCTGCCCGGAGCAATCAGCCTGCCGGTTCTCGACAACGAGGAACGCGCGCGGGTGGGTACGATCTATAAACAGCAAAGCCCGTTTCTGGCCCGTAAACTGGGGGCCGCGCTGGTATTCCGAAACGCCGCGGGTCACGTGGAACAGCACCTTAGCCACCATGATGGCAACTGGCGGCCACTGGTTTATTGCTGGCGCGGCGGGCAGCGCTCCGGATCGTTCACATGGATGCTGCAACAGATCGGCTGGCGCGCTGACGTGATCGAGGGCGGGTATCGTACCTATCGGCGGCTGGTGAACCGGTATCTCTATGACGATCCCCTGCCGCATCGTTTCATTGCGCTGGATGGGTATACCGGAACCGCCAAGACCGAGCTTCTGGCGCGCCTCGGTGCGCGCGGTGCACAGGTGGTAGACCTGGAGGGGCTGGCCAATCATCGCGGCTCGCTATTGGGGGAAATGCCTGGCGGGCAACCCAGCCAGAAAGCGTTTGAATCGGCCCTTGCCGGGGTGCTTTGCGCGCTTGATCCCGCACGGCCCGTCGTGGTCGAGGCGGAATCATCGAAGGTGGGTGAACGCATCCTGCCGCCCAGTCTGTGGTCATCACTCTGTGCGGCACCCCGGATTGAAATCTCCGCCCCGATCGAGGCGCGGGCGGCGTATCTCGTTCGTGCTTATGATGACATCCTTTCGGATGGCGACCGGTTGCGCGACCGGTTGAACCCATTACGGTTTCATAGGGGACACGATGTGGTGGATACCTGGTTCGGTCTGATTGAAGCCGAGGACAAGCAAGGGCTGACCCGCTTGCTGATGGAGCAGCACTATGACCCGGCCTACACGAGGTCGCGCAGGGCGCGTGCGGCCGAACCGTTGGCGCGCGTCACCGCGCAATCATTGGATAGTGCGGACCTGGATCACGCTGTGGCACAGATCGAACGGATTCTGTCTCAGCTCTGAAGGGTCAGACCGGGCCTGTCGGTTAACCGACCGATGACTACGGCCGGGTATCCGGCGTTTCGTAACTCTTGCAATAGTTTTTCGGCATCCTTTGGGGAGACAGCCGCCAGCAAGCCACCCGAAGTCTGCGGGTCGAACAACAGATCGGTCTTGCCACCTTCGGGCAACTCGGGTGTCAGCCCCCGGTTGTCCGTGAACAGGGTGGATCGCACGCCTTTTTCGGCCAGGTCCAACGCTCCTGCCATGACCGGAATCACATCCAGATCGAGTTCAGCACCGCATCCTGATGCCTCGCACAGGCCTTGCAGGTGTCCGGCAAGGCCAAATCCGGTCACGTCGGTCATTGCATGAGCCTGCGAAAGTATCGCAGATGCATCGCCTAGGGGCTGAACCATATGTTCGTACGCGGCGGCGATCCAGGCGCCGTCTGCCTGTCCGGCCATCTCGGCGGCCATCAGAACACCGCTGCCCAATGGTTTGGTCAGAATCAGGCTGTCGCCCGCCATGCCGCCCGACAGGGTGATCGGGTCGCGGTCGCACAGACCTGTTACGGTGAAGCCGATAGTCATTTCGTCGCCCATCGAACTGTGGCCACCGATGATTTCCGCCCCGGCCGCACGCATGACGCAGTTCGCGGCGGACATGATCTCGGCCATTGTGCGCCGCTGCAAGTCGACCGACATGCGTGGCAGGATCAGGGTCGCGGTTGCCGCCTGTGGCTGTGCGCCCATTGCCCAGATGTCGCCCAGTGCGTGCACCGCTGAAATACGGGACATCAGGACCGGATCAGCCACCAACGCGCGCAAATGGTCCGAGGTCATGACCTGACGCACCCCGCCGGTCGTGAGCAGGGCGGCATCGTCGCCCGGCAGCGGTGTCACATCTGCCCGTTCGTGGTGTGGCAGGGCAGCCAGCGCTTCGCGCAACGCGCCTCGCCCGATCTTGGCGCCGCACCCTCCGCACATTGGTTTGTCGCCAAGCGCCTCGCGCAGGCCTGTCGCATGGTGGCGGGGCAGGGGCGGCAGCGACATCCGGGGCAGGTCGCGGAACCGGTTCATGAATTTCTGGTCGATGTGGTTTTTCCACCGCCACATCAGCGGACCGCTGAAAGATGTTCCGAACCGTTCGCCGAGCGCGGATTTTCCGCCCAACGACACCAGTTTCAGATAGTCCTTTTGCGGAACATAGCGGCGCATCCGGCCCGACCCCAGCGCGGCGTGCAGATTGTCGAACAGAACCGGTGCCTCGCGCACCGCATAGACTCCGGCCTTGGGGCGCGGATCTTCGGCCAGATGAGCGCAGTCGCCCGCGGCAAAGACATTCGGGTCGCTGGATTGCAGACAGCCGTTCACCGAGATGTAGCCATCATGCAGCGCCAGACCGGATTCGGCGATCCAGTCATAGGCGCGCGCACCCGCAGCGCCGGTGACGAATTCGGCTTCGATCCGGCGTCCATCCGTCAGCGTCAGGCATCCGAGTTCGATGCTTTCGACACCGGTATTCTCGATCACGTCGATATCCAGGTCCGCCATCGCCCGCCTGATTCGCGCGGCAGCTTTAGGGCGCGTGGCGGTCAGGGCCGTTGCCGCGTCGATCAGCGTCACCTGCGCCGGGCGGCTGCGACTGCGCAGGGCATGCGCCATCGCCATCACCAGTTCGACCCCGGCCACGCCGCCGCCGATCACCGCGATCGAAGCAGGGCCCGCCCCATTCAGATATCCGGCCCAACGCGCGGCGAACGGACCAAGCGGCTTGGCCGGTATCGCGTGCTCGGCGAAACCGGGCAGCGCCGGCATGTCCGAGGTGATGCCGACATTCACCGATGCCACGTCGAACCCGATGGGCGGCCGGCCGGGTACAAGCACCTCGCGCCGGGAAAGATCGATGCCCTCGACCATGCCCAGAACCACGCGCGCCCTGGCGAACCGGGCAAGTCGAACCAGATCGATATCCAGTTCCCACCGGTCATAGTGCCCCGCCACGAAACCGGGCAGCATGCCAGAATAAGGTGCGGTCGGACCGGGGTTGATGACGGTAAGCCGCGCACCTGGCAAAGGGTTCATGCCCCATTTGCGTAGAACGAGGGCATGGGTATGTCCGCCGCCAATCAGTACCAGATCGCGGGTCAGGGGCAGGTGCGGTGTTTGCATGGGCGTCAGTTGGTCGTCGGGTCCTGTGCGTCTTCGTCCTGCGGGGTGGCATGGGTGGCCCAGACGCCATCCTCGCCAACACTTGGCAGGTCTTCGGGGCGTACATGACGGTGAATGTGCCATTTGGCAATGAACAGGGCCGTGATCGGGGCAGTCAGAAACAGAAACAGGGTGATCAACAGCTCATGCAGCGACAAGTGATGCTCGATAAGGACGGAATGGCCTATCGAGGCAAGCAGAACGCCGCCAACCCCAAGCGTTGTTGCCTTGGTTGGGGCGTGCAGGCGCGACATCGGGTCCTTCAGCTTGATCATCCCGAACGAGCCGACAAAACCGAAAATACCCGAGACGATCAGAAAAAAGCTGATCAGGAGTTCGAACAGAATTTCCATGTCGCCCTCATTCGATGATGTTGCCGCGCAGCATGAAGCGCGCATAGGCCACGGTCGATACAAAGCCCAGCATGGCGATGATCATCGCGGCTTCGAAAAATATTTCGGTGCCGATGAACAGCCCGTAGAGTACCAGCAAGGCGATGGTGTTGATGACCATTGTGTCCAGCGCCAGAACCCGAGTTCCGACGCCGTCGGCGGTGATGATGCGCCATAGACACATGATGATGGCCGCTCCGAAACAGGCAAAGGTGAAATAGATCGCGTAGGTGATCATTCGAAAATCTCCTTCAGGCGGCGTTCGTACCGGTGCTTGATCTCGTCGCGCACAGCGTCCGGATCGGGCGCGTCAAGGCAGTGCACCAGCAAATAATGCCCCTGTGCCGACAGATCTGCGCTGACGGTGCCAGGGGTCATGGTAATGGTGCCGGCCAGAACAGTAATAGCTTCGGGCGTGCGCAGTTCCAGCGGAATGCTGATCCAGGCGGGCTGCCGGTCGGCATCGCGTTTGAACAGAACGATCCGGGCCACGGCGATATTGGCGACGATGATGTCGTATAGCGCGACCAGGATGTATTCCGCCACCATCGGCCAGTTCCGCAGCTTGGGACGGTCGGGCCAGTAGGGTTGGGTGACAAACGGGATGACAATCCCCAGGAACAAACCGAATACCAAAGAGTTCAGTGAAGGTGCGTTGGCCAGCAACAACCAGACGACAGTCAAAAGCACTGACATGTGAGGGTGCGGGAAAACCCGGCGTATCAGTTTCATCCCTGTCCTCCGCTCAGAACAGCATCAATATAGGTTTGCGGCGCAAAGAGTTGTGCCGCTGTGGCCGAAGCATACTCCAATGCCGGTCCCGAGAAGAGGGTCAGCAGGACCAGACCGGCCACAACCCCGAAGACGGCGGTGAAGGCCAGCCCGGATGGTGACGCGACCGGTGCAGGATCTTCCGGCTCAGCATCCGATGCAGGTTCCAAGGGGCTTTGCGCCTCGTAGCTTTTCCAGAAGATCAGCGACCCTGCCCGCGCCAGTCCCACGATGGTGACGAAGGAGCTGATCAGGATAACCGCCCAGATCAGCGCATAATCGGTGGCGTCGCGCACCGCATCCAGCACCAGAAGCTTACCCACGAAACCCGACAGCGGCGGCATCCCGGCAGCAGCAATTGCGCCGATAAAGAACAACGTGGCGATCAGGCCGTTTTGTGCCATCGGTGGTTTGCTCTCGATAGCGCCGCCGCGGCGCTCCATAACCAGATCGGCGACGAGGAAAAGCAGGGCGGTCGCAAAGGTCGAGTGCACGATATAATAAAGCGCCGAGGTCGCCGCCTCGACGTTGAACAGCGAAATCGCGATCAGCAACGTTCCCATGGACGCGATGGCCGCAAAAGCGACCAGACGGGCAATGTGCTGTGCGCCGAGAATGCCGATGGTGCCGACCGCCAGCGTCAGAACCGCCGCAGGCAACAGCCAATCCCCGACCAGCCCGTGCGATATCGCGACATCGGGACCAAAGACCAGCGTATACATCCGCAGGATCGAGTAGGCACCCACCTTGGTCATGATCGCAAAAAGTGCTGCAACCGGCAACGGCGCGTTGGCATAACTGGCGGGCAGCCAGAAATGCAGCGGCAGGACTGCGGCCTTGATGCAGAAAACCAGCAGCAGCAACACCGCGCCGACGCGCAACAAAGCGGTGTCCTCGGTAGGCAGTTCCGCAACTTTCACCGCCAGATCAGCCATGTTGAGCGTTCCGGTGATGGAATACAGCGTGCCCAGAGCAAAAAGGAACAGGGTGGATCCCAGCAGGTTATAGGTGACGTACTGCACGCCCGCCTTCAGCCGAACCGACCCACCACCGTGGATCATCAGGCCGTAGGAGGCGATCAGCAGAACCTCGAAAAACACAAACAGGTTGAAGGCATCCCCTGTCAGGAATGCGCCGCAGACCCCCATCAACTGGAATTGAAGCAATGGGTGGAAATGCCTGCCACGTTTGTCCCAGCCGGATCCGATGGCGTAAAGCAGGACCGGCAGCGCCAGAATCGCCGTCAGCAGCACCATCATGGCCGACATACGGTCGAGCACAAGAACAATGCCAAACGGTGCCGGCCAGTTTCCAAGTTCGTATATCTGTATGTCCCCGGTCGCGGCTTGCGCCGTCAGCGTCAGGGCGACGCCCAGCAAGCCGACCGCGCCTGCGACGGAAAAGATGCGCTGCAGGTCCAGATGATGGCGCAGGACCATGACGATGAACGGGGCCAGGATCGCGGGCAGAACGATCGGGGCGACGATCCAGTGGTTCATGCCTCTTCTCCTGCCTCATCCACGCTGTCGTGGGCGGTCATGTCTATGTGATCGTCCTTGGACGACAAATAGGCGCCGAGCGAGATGATCACGATCACCGCCGTCATCCCGAACGAGATCACGATGGCCGTCAACACCAGCGCCTGTGGTAGCGGATCGGTATAAGCGACCTCCTTGTACTTGTTCAGAACCGGAGGCGCGTTCGTGGCCAACCGCCCGGTGGCGAACAGAAACACGTTCACCGCATAGCTCAGGAACGACAACCCGAGGATCATGGGAAAGGTGCGGCGACGCAGGATCAGGAAAATCCCGGCGGCGGTCATGATGCCCACGGCGGATGCAACCAAAGCTTCCATATCAGGCCTCCTCCCTTTCGCCGGTTCCTTCGGCTTCATCCAGATAGTCGCGCATCGGGTTGATATCCATCGGGTATTTCTGGGCAATGCCCGGCTGCCAGGCAAATCTCGACAGGCTTTCAAGCGCCAGCATGACCGCACCCAGAACGGCGAGGAACACACCGGTGTCGAACAGCATCGCGGTGGCCCACTCGAACTCTTCCAGAGGCGGCCAATGGAGGTAGCCGAAGTCACTGGTCAGGAACGGCATGTCGTTGAACCAGGCGCCAAGGCCGGTGGCCGCCGCGATCAGCACGCCCCAGCCGATGGTGGCGTGGTAATAGAACCGCTGCCGCTCGGCGGCCCAGGTGAAACCGCTGGCCATGTATTGCATCAGGAAGGCTATGGCCACGATCAGGCCCGCGATGAACCCGCCGCCCGGCTGGTTGTGCCCGCGCACAAAGATATAGGCGCCGACCATAAGGGCAATGGGCATCATCACGCGGGTGACGACAACCATCATCAGCGGGTGCGAATCTCCCGACTGCGGCCAGTGCGGTTTGCGGTTCAGCAGATAGGCGCGAACCTTGGTCGCGAGAACAGCCTCGGTCAGGGCAAAGATCACCAGGGCCGCGATGCCAAGAACGATGATTTCTCCAAAGGTATCAAAGCCGCGGAAGTCCACGAGGATGACGTTTACCACGTTGGTGCCGCCACCGCCCTTGTAGGAGTTGGCGAGGTGGAAATCCGAGATGGTCGGAAAGGCGAAATCCCGCATCATCATCGCATAGATCAGGCCGCCGGTTCCCAATCCGGCCACGACAGAAATAGCTGCATCCCGCCATCGCCGCTGCGGAGAGCTGTCCCACGGTGTCACGGTCGGCATGAAGTTCAGTGACAGCAACAGCAGGATCATGGTCACCACTTCGACCGAGATCTGGGTCAGCGCCAGATCGGGGGCGGAAAGATAGTTGAAGGCCATCGACACGATCAGCCCGACAACGCCAATCAGGACCAGTGCCAGCAGGCGGTTTCGGTGGAAATACATGATCGCCATCGTCGCGCCGACCAGACAGATCCAGCCGATGATCGGGATGATCGGGGCGGGCAGGGGAACGCGCGTGGGGGCGCCGATGCTGCCGCTGGAATAGGCGTAATACCCAAGACCCACGGTGAACGCGACGAAAATGACGGCATAGCGGCTGAGTACACCGTTATGCAGACTGTCGGTGATCCAGCGGCTCATGGCAGTAAAGGCGCCGATAACCGCGTCGAAGATGGTCTTTGCTTCGGGGCGCGGCAGGCTGTTCCAGATCCGCTCGAGCGTTCCGTGCTGCCAAAGCAGGACAAGTCCGCCGACGGTTGCCACTGCCGACATGTACAGCGCAGGGGTGAAGCCGTGCCAGATCTTCAGCGAGTAATAGGGCAGGTGGTCGTCGCCAATGACGGCAGTCGAGGCAATTGCAACCAGCGGACCAACAATCGCTTTGGAAAAGAGACCGATGGCGATCACCAGCATCACCAGAAACGCCGGCGACAACCACATGCCGACGCCGGGATCATGCGGTGTGGCCGGGTAATCGTCGCGCTTGGGACCCAGGAATACATGCGCGATGAGGCGGAACGAATAGGCCGCCGAAAACAGCGAACCCAATAGCGCGAGGCCCGGAACCAGATAGTGTGAGTGGTTCCAGACGGTGTGCACAGTCTCTTCCAGCATCATCTCCTTGCTGAGAAAGCCGTTCAGCGGCGGCAGGCCCGCCATCGACAACGCGGCGATGGTGGCGATGGTAAACGTGATCGGCATCAGGTGCCGCAACCCGCCCAATCGTTTGATGTCGCGTGTATGCGCCTCGTGATCGACGATACCTGCGGTCATGAAGAGCGCGGCCTTGAACGTGGCGTGGTTGATGATGTGAAACACTGCCGCCACGGCGGCAATCTGGGTTCCAAAGCCCAAAAGCATGGTGATCAGGCCCAGATGGGAGACGGTGGAGAAAGCCAGAAGCGCCTTGAGGTCGTCCTTGAACAGCGCGATGACCGCGCCGATCACCATCGTCACCAACCCGGTGGTGGCGACGATGTAGAACCATTCGGAAGTGCCCGCCAGCGCAGGCCACATCCGCGCCATCAGAAACAGCCCCGCCTTGACCATCGTGGCCGAGTGCAGATAGGCGGAAACCGGTGTGGGTGCCGCCATCGCGTGCGGCAGCCAGAAATGAAACGGGAACTGCGCCGATTTGGTAAAGCAACCGAGCAGAATCAGAATCAGCGCAGGTAGGTATAGCGGCGAGGACTGGATGATGTCCTTGTTCTGCAGGATCGTACTCAGGTCATAGGACCCCACGATATTGCCCAGAATCAGCATGCCCGCGATCATCGCCAATCCACCCGACCCGGTCACCGCCAGGGCCATGCGCGCGCCTTGACGGCCTTCGGGCAGGTGCTTCCAGTACCCGATCAACAGGAAGGAGCTCAGCGAGGTAAGCTCCCAAAATACTATAAGTAACAATATGTTGTCGCTCAGAACGATGCCCACCATGGCGCCCTGAAACAGCAGAAGGTAGGAATAGAACTGTCCCATCGGGTCTTCGCGTGACAGGTAAAAACGTGCGTAGAGGATGATCAGAAGCCCGATTCCGAGAATGAGCGAGGCAAACAGCAATCCCAGCCCGTCCAGCATGAAATTCGCGTTCAGACCCAAACCCGGTATCCAGTCGAACCGGGCTGTCACCAACTCGCCTCTCATCACCGAAGGCACGTGAATCAACAACCCTGCGAGGGCCAGAAAACTGGTCAGTCCGGCGCTCGATGCAGCGGCGTTTCGGCCGGCGCGGATCAGCAGGGCGGGAAAGACAGCTCCGATAAAGGGAAGGGCCGCGATGAGGAAGAGTGACAACGGTAGCCTCCGGGTGTTGCGCGCAAATTAAAGGAAATCAGTAAGGATTTTTGCCCGAGTGTCCAGTTTCGAAGGGAATTTCCGGTTTTTCTAGGGCCAAGGAGGCAGGAAAATGAGTCCAAGCGCGTCTTGACGCATTCTTGATCGTGGCCCGGCAAAGTACGGGCGCGGGCGGCGTCAGGTTGTGGTAAAAGTGTTTTTGGAAAAGTCGAGTTTCATATATGGGTTTTGAGTTGAGCAGATCCCCAAAGTTGTCACGCCGCCTTGTATTGATGGCGGCCGCTGCACTGGCAGTCGGCTGGGGCGTCCGTGAATACAGGCTGATTCCCGAAGACTATGGCGGTGGGCGTCTCAGCGTATCCGAAGCTCACCAAAAAGCGACGGACAACGAGATATTGCTGATCGATATCCGAACACCGCAGGAGTGGCGCGCATCCGGCGTCGGGGAAGGTGCCAAACCACTCGACATGCGGCGCGAGGATTTCATCGACGCTCTGACAAGTATTGTCGGGGGCGACACCAGCCGCCCCATCGCGTTGATTTGCGCGCGCGGTGTGCGCTCGGCCCGGCTGAGCAACAAGCTGACCCAGGCCGGGTTTTCCGCTATTATCGACGTACCCGAGGGCATGCTTGGCTCTCGTGCCGGACCCGGTTGGGTCAGAACCGGATTGCCGGTGTTCAAGTATGACGGAGAGACGGGATGATCCGAGCCCTTGGTCTGGCCATGTGCCTTGCGACATCAGCCTCAGCGGTATCCGCCATGTGCGGCCCTGATGCGGGTGTATGTGAAACCGCCATGGGCGAATATCACATCGAACTGCCCGAGCAGACCAATCCGCCCTTGGTGATCTTCCTGCACGGCTATGGCGGCAGCGGCGAAAGCACAATGAAGAACCGGACCATGGTCGAGCCGCTGTTGGCACGAGGATATGCGGTGATGGCGCCCATGGGCGAGGTGCGGCCCAACCGGCGGCGCAGCTGGAACTTTTATCCCGGCCGCGACCGCGAAGGGCGCGACGAGACCGCCTTTCTGACCTCGGTTGTCGAGGATGCCGCACAACGGTTCGGTGTCGATGGGGAACGTGTGGTGCTGGCCGGGTTTTCCGCAGGCGGCTTTTTGGTCAACTACCTGGCCTGCGACGCGCCAGACGCGTTTTCGGCCTATGCACCGGTGTCCGGCGGATTCTGGCGTCCGCACCCGCAAAGCTGCAAAGGGCCGGTAAAGCTGTTTCACACCCACGGTTGGGCGGATAACGTGGTCCCGCTTGAGGGCAGGTTTCTGGGCGGCGGACGCTTTCAGCAGGGGGATATCTTTGCCGGGCTGGAGATCTGGCGTGCGGCAAACGGATGTGTCGACAACATCCCCGACAGCATCGGCAACAACGATCAGTTCATGCGCCGGAAATGGACCCGCTGTTCAGATGGCAGCGCGTTGGAATTTGCGCTGCATTCCGGTGGGCACAATGTTCCCAGTGGGTGGGCCGACATGATGGTCGATTGGTACGAAGGGCTGCCCGGCGGCTGATCATTCCGCCGGGGTCATGTTACCCTTGCCCTCCAGCAGCGCCTTGAGTTCGCCACGGTGGCGGCGAGCGGTGCGGGTGATTGCGGGTTCGCGGAACTCTTCACGCATGCCCAGCAAACGTCGCGCCGCGCCCGCCGAGACTCCGCTGAGCGCCGAAAGAGGCACGGCAAGCGCCAGGCTGATGGCGATGGGCGCCAGCCAAACCGAGACCAGACCAAAGAAAATTCCCGCGCCCAGTGCCAGACCACTGACGGTTTCCAGCGCATGGCAGACGACCAATGTCGTCAGGCTGTAACGTCCTCCGTCGCGAGCCTGGGGCGACCAGCCCTTTTGCAGGCCAAGCGCGGTACGAAACACGGCGATCATCTGTTGTACCATCAGGATCGGAGCATAGAGGATCGACAGGATCAATTCCGACACGAACGAAACGCCAAAACGCCAGCCGCCGCCAAAATCGGCATAGCGCGCTCCGCTCAGCGGCAGGGCGGCGATACCCAGCAGCTTGGGGGCAAGCAACATCGCATACATAACCAGAATGATCAGCACATGACGCGTCTCGGACATCTCGGGCCATTGCGGGAAAAGCGGATTGTCGGGACTGAAGTAGTGCAGGACAGACGCGTCCTTGCCCTCACCGATCAGCGCCCACATCAACAGCAGGGCAAACCACAGCGGCGACATCAGGTATCCGACCGCGCCGTGGAACATGTGAAAGCGTGAAATCGGGCGGAATCCGCGCGAGTTCAGCAGTTTCAGGTGTTGCAGGTTGCCCTGACACCAGCGGCGGTCACGCAGAATATGGTCGATCAGGGTCGGGGGCGTTTCTTCGTACGAGCCACGGATGCGCGGCAGAAAGCGTACGGTCCACCCGGCGCGGCGCAACAGGCCGGCCTCGACGAAATCGTGGCTCATGATTAGCTTTTCACCGCCGGTCAGCGAGCGCAGCTTTGGCAATCCGGCACTGCTGGCGAAGGCTTCGGTCCGGATAATCGCGTTGTGGCCCCAATAGTTGCCCTCTTGTCCGCACCAGCGCGACAGCCCCTCGGCAAAGGCCACGCCATAGACACCGTTGGCGAACTGCTGCATCCGGGCAAACATCGACTGTGCGCCGATCAGTTGCGGAAAGCTCTGGATGAGGCCTGCACCCGGATCGCGGGACAATGCATCGGTCAGCCGGGTGATTGCGCGGCCCGTCATCAGGCTGTCGGCATCCAGCACCAGCATCGCATCCCAGTCGCCACCCCAACGGCTGACCCAGTCGGCGATGTTGCCGACCTTGCGGTCGGTATTCTGTTCACGGCGGCGATAATAAAGCTCAAGATCGGGGGCGAGCGTAGTGCGCAGCGCTTCTACACTGGCCTGCTCTTCGGCGGCAATGGCGGGGTCGCGCGTGTCGGACAGGATGAACATCGCATAGCGATGTGCCCCGCCGCGTGCGTGCAATTCTTCCAGCATCGAGCGGGCATTGCCCAGCACATACCACGGAACCTCGTTGTAGACCGGCATCAGCAGCGCCACGCGAAGGCGCTGAGATTTGGCCTGACGCTCCGGTTTCCCCTGGCGCGACAGCGAAACCATGCCCAGGACGACGGTGCTGACGGTAAAGGCGATCCAGAAGAAATTGAACGAGATCAGAGCCAGCAGAACAGCCTCGATCACACTGAAACCGTCGCCTGAAAACCAGTCCTGCATCACCCACAACAACAACAGGGTTGCTGCCATCGCGGGCGAAAAAGCAAGCGCTCGCCACAGGGTAATAGACTGCGCGGGCTGCGTGCCGGGTGCCTTGGCATCCCGGAACTCACACCCGAAATCCTGCGCCGGCATCGCCAGCGGTGCTTCGGGCGGCATGATGTGCAGATCGCGGTTCATGCAGTCCACCTGTACAGCCAGACTTCGGAAGCAGGCTCGCCATCGCTGCGCAATTGCGCGCGCAGCTCCACATGGTCGCGTTCACCCGGTTCAAAGGAAAACGCCAGTCGTGCGCCGCCGGTATCGGGGTTGCGTTGCAGGACCGGGGGTGCGGTTTCGACATGGGGTGACTGAACGATGACGGTCAGCGCGTCCAGATCGTCGAACACTTCGTTGGCCTCGAAATCGATCACGACCAGCCGACCAGACCCGAATGTCTTGTCACCCATCGCGGTGTTGATGACGCGCGGCATCGGTGTGCGCTTGGGTTCCTCTCCCCAAAGCAGACGATAGGCCAGGTCGATCTGGCTGCCCGGTGTGTAAGCTTCCGCAGGGCGCCAATAGGCGACGATGTTGTCATAGATTTCCTGATCCGCCGGAATTTCGACCAGCGTCACGGTTCCCTTGCCCCAATCCCCCTTGGGTTCGACCCAGACACCGGGGCGTCTGTGATAATGCGCCTCAAGATCTGCGAAATCCGAGAACTCCCGCGCCCGCTGCATCAGGCCGAATCCACGCGGGTTTTGGTCGACAAAGGACGAAACCTGCAGGGTTTTCGGGTTGGCGAGCGGGCGCCAGATCACCTCTCCGGCACCGTTGCGGATCATCAGCCCGTCGCTGTCGTGAACGGCGGGGCGGAAATCGTCGAACCGCGTGCGGTTGGTCTGATCATATAGGAACATCGAGGTCAGAGGACCGATGCCCACGTGGGGCAGCTCCTCGCGCGGGAACAGCGTCGCCTGCACGTCCATTTCACAATCCTGCCCGGGCGTGATGTCGAACCTGTATGCCCCGGTCACGCTGGGGCTGTCCATCAGCGCATGCACGATCATGTTGCGCTGTCCCACGGCGGGGCGCTCCAGCCAGAACTGGATGAATTCAGGGAATTCCTCGCCATCCGGGTCACCAGTTTTCAGCGCAAGACCACGTGCGGACAGGCCGTACGCCTCGTGCAGGCCGATTGCGCGGAAATAGCTGGCGCCCTGAAACACGCAGAACTCATCGGTCTTGCCGGGCCGGTGCATTTCAGTGCGCAGGCGCAGGCCGGAAAAGCCGAGCGTATCGCCGACAGGCAGTTCAGGGACTTCGTCGGACTTGTCGAACATCGACAGATCGAACCCCACCGGCGTTGCCATTCCGCCTTGGACCGAAAACACCTGGACCGAGCGCGGGAAATAGAGCCCCGGCGCAAAGAAATCGATGGAATAGGGGGTTTCCGTGCCGTACCACAGGCCCTTTTCGATCCGGAACCGGATCGATCGATATTGCTCATAGGTCAGGTTGCGCCACGCTTCGGGCACCGACTCGCGTTCGGCATAGGGGCGGCTCGCCAGGTCACGGGCCTCGGCGATGACCATGTCATGGCTGAACGGAACTGCCGACCCGGTCGCAAATGCGGCGGGCGTCAATGCCAGGGCCGAAGTTGATGCAAGAAATGCGCGACGTGTGAATTTCATTTCTGAGACTTCCAGGGATGCGACTTGAACCAGCCCGCCACATAGGCAACGCCGATCAGCATGGCAAAGCCGATCATGTTAATGACAAAGACGGTGATGACATCGCGTTCGACATGTTCCAGAACCACCCCGATCAGGCGGGCGGCGGCCATGGAAAACACGAACACTGCAAGGGATTGCTGTCCAACCTTGGTGATGACGGTCAGCAAAAAGCGCCAGACCTGGGCTCCAAACCCTTCGCCCTCGGCAACGAGGCGCGAGCCATGCTCGCCCGCGACTACCCAGCCGATATAGGCCAGCGAAAGGAAATGCAGATAGCGCAACAAGCCGAATTCGGTCTTGCTACGCAGCTCCTCGGTCAGCGGCCAGGTCTTGCGGATCTGGTCTGCGACATCGCTGTTCCAGGCATCGACCCAAAGGAACACTTTCCACGACCCGAACGGAGCGGACAAGACCACAAACAGAACGCAGATCCACATGAGGGTTTTCGATACCGGGGGGGCTGGAATCCAGCCGCGCATGAAGGCAAAGCCGGTAAAGAACAGCAACTGCCAGGCGAAGGGATTGAAGAACCACTGACGGTCCGACCATGGCTCGGCTGGAAGCGCCAAGGCGCCGGTCTGAGCGATCATCCAGATGCCGAGGGACGCGGCTGCGACTGCCCAGAACCCGATCTGTTTCAGCCCCATCATCAGCGGCATCATCGCCAGAACCACCAGATACATCGGCAGGATGTCAAAATAGTTCGGCACATAAGTCAGGGTGAACATCCCGACAATCTGCGGCATCGGATCGTTGAAGAAATGCTGCAGATTCAGAGATGCAACATAACTTTTGTCAAAATATCCGGACATGTCCAGCGCGGCCATGGACATGGCGACAAAGAAGAACAGACCGATATGCGCCCAGTAGACCTGCCAGGTGCGGAACGCGACGCGCGCGGTTCCCATCCACCAACCCTTGCGTACGAACGCGCCACCAAAGGCGATGGCCGAGGCCATGCCTGAACAGAACACAAAGATCTCGGTGGCGTCCGAGAACCCGAACCGCGCCGGAATCCATTTTGCCCAAGGATCATTCGGCGTATGGGCAATCAGGATAATAAACATCGCGATGCCGCGATAGAAATCCAGTCGCGGATCGCGTGTTCCCACGGCGGCCTTGGATCTGGCCACCGCCGGTGCAAAATCAGTTGCGGGCGAAATTGTCGCCATGCGTTTTCTGTCCTTCCAGGTTCTTTGGTTTATTCGGCGGGAACGCTTTGCGCGCCTTCTCCGCCACGTGCCGCGTCGATCAAGGCGCGGCGGGCAAGGGCGTAATTGTCCTCACCCCCTGATCTTTTGGCGCGGCGGTCGTCAAGAATACGCTCGACCGCATCCAGTCTGCCTGCTCGAATTCCAGCGTCGATGGTGATCCGTTCGAACACATCCCGCTGAGCATGCGACCCGCCCGCAAGTATCATCGAACCACGGGCGGCCGCCAGATGATCGAAGGCAACCCCGTATTGGGCGTTACCAAAAGCTTCCAACCCATGCGCTGCCGCGACTCCCGGGTCTGCCATACGGCGTGTTGTATCATCATTGGCCAGCTTTGCATCTCGGTGGATTCGCTGAAGCATTTTCGAGATTGCGCTATCACGATTATCGCCTGTCAAAGCAAGCAAATAATGCAGGTCTGCGAAGATCAGGCAGCCATCTTCCGTTCTGGCGGCACTCAGGTCGGCCAATTCTTGCCAACGGTCGCCTACGTCGATGCCTTCCAGCTCCAGTCGGCTCAACAGCGAGGTCGCATTCGAGATATCGCGATAGTCGTCGGTCCGGTCCTTGCGAACCTCCTGATCATAAAGATCCAGGGCCTGGTCGATCTGGCCGAGATCCAGATGCATCAGCGCCTTGTGCCACCAGACGTGATAGCGGAAGTTGTTACAGTGCTTCCAGGCATCCTCGCGTCCGGATAACCATTCCAGACCCTGCGCTGCATTTCCTGTCATATCGTGGACATGGGCGACCGCATGCAGACCCCACGCATCGTCCGACACCATCCACAGCGCCTGACGGCCCGCGATTTCCGCCTTTTCGTAAGCGCCGGTTTCTTCCAGCGCAAAAGAGTGGCACCCCAGCAGATACCCACGGCCCCGATGATCCGGTTCATAGGCGGGCATCACACGCTCGATCGACCGCCGCATGCCTTCGGGATCGCCCAGAACGAATCTCACCGCGTGGCTGAGCTTCATCGCCAGCGTATCCTGCGGGTGATCGCGCAGGATGGCTTCGAACTCCTGAATCGATCGCGTCGGGCTGCCGGCCAGCCACAGACGCAGCGCCTCGACAAAATGGCGCTCGCGCTTCGAGATCGGTTGTTCTGCCATCGCCGCTTCGGCCGACGCCAGCGCATCGGAGGCGATGGAGAACAATTCGCGCCGCCCCAGAAGCAGCATGAACAGCCCTTTGACAGCATGCCCAAGGGCAAATCCGGGTTCCAGTTCCAGTACTTTGCCCAAATGTTGCGGCGTGACTGCGGAATGCGCCATGAACCCCAGCAGAACGCCATCCCACGCCTCGACACTGTCCGCGTGGTACAGGCTGTTCATTTGTCCGAATACGTCTTGTTTCATGCGTGGGTCCAATCCATTGGGTGTTAGGTCTGCGCTTGACTTAACAAACTCTATTGGACCCCCGTATCAGTATCGACGGTGCTCGCGAATTGGTGAAGGGACGTGTGCCGATTTCGCGAAATAATCCGCCGATTCAACGGCATGTTTCAGCAAACCCCTGCTTATCGGGCGTGATGTGTTTCAGTTTTTGAATGGGTCATCGGCACTCAGAACGCGATCTGTGTCAGCTCCGAAAACCGGCGGGGCGTGGCGATAGCTCACCGGTGTACGCGAAAACTTCAGAGGATTGCCAATCAGATGCACCTCGCCGGGCACCGCCTGCATGTCGATCTGCATGTCCCGGGCCGCAACCTGATCCGAGCTGAAAACCTGATCCAGCGACCGGACCGGACCAACCGGAACCTTCAATCCCTCAAGGCCGGTGATGACATCCGCGGTCTGCCGTTGCACCAAGGCAGGTCGCAAAAACGCGTTCAGCGCATCGCGGTTTTCCAGCCGCGCCGGATTGGTGGCAAAACGTGGGTCGTCGGGCAGGGCGTCCAGCCCGACATAACCGCAGAACCGTCTGAACTGACTGTCGTTCCCCACGGCAAGGATTACATGCCCGTCCGAAGTTTCGTACACGTCATAGGGTACGATGTTCGGATGCCCGTTTCCGCGCCGTTGCGGAACCTGGCCCGATGTCAGATAGTTCACGCCCTCGTTGATCAGCCAAGCAACCTGCGCGTCGACCAGCGCCAGATCGATCTGTTGTCCTTCACCGGTGCGTTCCTTGTGCCGCAGAGCTGCCAGAATGCCGACGGTGGCGTACATCCCGCACATCACGTCGGCGATTCCGACGCCCACTTTCATCGGGGCACCATCCGGTTCGCCGGTCAATGACATGATCCCGCCATAGCCTTGCGCCATCAGATCATATCCCGGCTTGGCCGAGTTCGGCCCGGTCTGCCCATAGCCGGAAATGGAACAGTAAACGAGACCGGGCAGATCTTTGGACAGCGTGTCATAGTCCAGACCGTATTTCCCCAGTCCGCCGGGTTTGAAATTCTCGATCAGGATATCGGCATGCGCTGCCAGCCGCCGGATCTCCGCCTGCCCCTCGGGTGTTGCTATGTCGATGGCCACGGATTTCTTGTTTCGGTTGGCGGACATGAAATAGGCGCTGAGGTCGCTGCGGTTTCCCTCGCCATCCTCGACATAGGGCGGCCCCCATTGACGGGTATCGTCGCCCCCGGTCGCGGGGTTTTCGATCTTGATGACGTTTGCGCCCAGATCCCCCAGCAACTGGGTGCAGGTAGGGCCGGCCAGAATGCGGCTGAGGTCCAGCACCTTGACGCCTGTCAGCGGTCCTTCAGATACGGTCATCGTAACCCCCCCGTTCGATTTCCGCCGCAATGACCGTAAACCGGTCCGCTTGCACGGCTTCCGCAAGCGCAATCCGCAACTCGGCCCGGTTACGCACGGTGTGGCCGTACCCGCCAAAGGCACGCGCCATCGCGGCATAGTCGTGGTGTTCGAAATCCACGCCCCGGTTCGTCATCTGACGGCCGCGCTGTTTCAACTCGATCAGTGCCAGCGACGCATCGACGAAGACCAGAAAGATCGGATTTCCACCCATTTCGCGGGCGGTTGCCAACTCCCCGGCCACCATCAGGAAACCGGCATCGCCGGAAAAGCTGATCACCGGTCGATCCGGTTCGGCCAGTTTCAGCCCGATCGCCATCGGCACGGCGCAGCCCATGGTGCACAGCGCCGAAGACTGGATCAGCCCGCGCGGCTCGAAGCATTCCCACATTTGGCTCAGCAGGATGCGATGCGCGCCGCTGTCGGCCGTGGCCAGCGTATTGCCGGGCATGACAGCGCGCGTCTCGGCGATGACGGCTGCAGGCCCCCATTCGTCGTCGAACGGGAAAGCCAGCGCAAGTGCCTTGCGCACCTGCTCCGGGTTGCCGTCCGGCCAAGTCTCTCGTGCCGGGACGCCCTTGGCCATTGCTTCCAGCGTCGCTGCGGTGTCGGCGACAAAACTCAGGCTCGCCTGATGCATATAGTGATCGTTCTGCACCGCCGAGATGTCGATGACGCGCTGTTCATTCGGGTCCCAAACTTCGCGCCAGCCGGGGCGCATTTCGATCGGGTCATAACCGATACAGAAAATCAGGTCGGATTTTTCCACCAGTGGCAGCAGATGTTTGTCCGCTAGCGGCGACAACCCGGCCCCGCCCAGACACAACGGGTGATCCTCAGGCAGAATGCCCTTGGCTTTGTAGGTGGTGACAAAAGGAATTCCGAAATGCTCAAGAAATGCCCTGAGTACCCGCTGCGACCCGTCATAAAGCGTGTCAAGACCGATGATCGCAACGGGGCGCTCGGCCTCGGCCATCCAGTGGCGGGCCTTTTCGAGGCAGGTTCCCTGCGGCGTCACCGGCGCGGCAGCGGCCAGCCGCCGCAATCTCGGAACCGAAACGCGCGCATCGGCCACCGAGATCGGCACGTCGATATGCACCGGGCCGGGGCGGGCCTGGGTTGCCAAGGAAACCGCCTTGTCGGCAACGATGTCGGCCCCGTTGGGCGTTAGCATGAAGGTTCCCTTGGTGATCGAGCGATAGACCTGCGCGTGATCCATCACCTGATGCGTATAGGTCAGCGCCTCATCCGCATCGACGCAACCGGTCAACACGATCATCGGCACCCGGTCCTGAAACGCATTTGCGACCACGTTGATGCCATTCATCGCGCCCGGACCCAATGTAGCAACCAGAATGGCGGGCGCGCCGTCGCGGTGGTGGACCCCCTCGGCCATGAACCCGGCAGCATTTTCATGCTTGGCCAGATGAAACTGAATCCCAGCCTGTTCCAGCGCGTCGACCAGGGTCAGAACCTCACCGCCCGGCATGCCAAAGGCGTGGCGGCAGCCGGCCTCGTATAGCCGTCTTGCCAAAAGATCCGCTGCGCGGGGCACGATTTCCTGCATCTCAAACGCTCCGTTCGTTTTCGACAGGCAGATTGCGGAGTGAGCAGGAAGGTGCAAGCGCCTTCACGCCGGTGTGACTATTTTACTGCCGATTCCGCCACGGATTGGAACTTTCCGTCCAATTCCTGTGCAATGGCGGCCAGTTCATCGCCGCCCTCATCCAGATAGGGCGCAAAGACGAAACTTGGCGTCTTGTAGGACAGCGTTGCGGTACCGTCCGCGTTTTCTGTGACGTAGAAACGGATCGGCGCCTCGATCATGGCTGCCGTCGATGTCTCCAGCACGCGCACGGCATAGTCGTTATTGAACGCCCCCATGACACGGTTGCCGGGGATGGTGATGCCGCGCGCCGCCGCAGCCTTGGTCGGCCCCGCCTGCGTCACTACGATCAGGCCGTTGCCCTTGATCGCCGCCGCGGTGTCGGAGACAAGATCTTCATAGGTCTTGGTAGATTGATGAACTTCCCATCCTTCGCGGGGTTCCAGATCACCGGCCCAAGCGGGCAGGGCGGCAAGGCAAAGGATTGTCCACAGACGTTTCATCGTTCCAGCTCCGGTTGGTTTGACAAGACTGTGATGCCAGATTTTGCATATGTCCGGTGTCACAATCCCGTGTCCATCCGATCAAACCCGGCTTGCGCATGCAGGTCGAAACCCGCAATAACGGCCCGACGCAAGCATGGGCCATACATGACCACCCAACGTATTCGATTGCTGATCTGTTCCAGCTGCCTTGGAGTGCGGGATCGCGAGGCCGAGCGTGATGCCGTGACAGATGCGCTTGCAAAGGCCGGGCTTTCCGATCGGGTCGAACTTACGCAACACGCCTGTTTCAGCGCATGCGAGCAACCGGTTGCCCTGGGGTTGCAGGGGCAGGGACTGGCCTCGTATGTCTTTTCCGACCTTGATCCGGTCAAGGATGCTGACGACATCGCCGCCACTTGCCAGACTTATCTGGACAGCGCCTCGGGCTGGATCGAAGACGCCCGACCATGCGGGCGGCTTCGCCTGTGCCTGCGCGCGCGGATACCGGCGATTCAGTCGACCTGAACCGCGACCGAGGCGGCGACGGGCACGTCATCCACAGTCAGCTGGCTGTGATCGTTGGCGTTCAGAGAGACTTCGATCTCGACTTCGCCTTTGGGCAATTCGTCGATATGCATCCACTCGCCATAAAGGCGCGCCAGCTTGGCACCATTGACATAGACATGCGCATGGCCTTCGCCCGGCCTGTCCGCAAGCGAGGCATTTTCCGGGGAAAAGCGGAAATTCCGCGGAATGACATGCAGATTCCAACCGGCCATCGGATCTTTGGCAAGCATGACCTCAAGGCCCGGTGCGTCCGCGCCCGATGAAAAATTTACGGTTGTGGCATGATCATGTGAAACGGCTTCGCCGTGTTGGGCCGGGTCGCCGTGATCGTGGCCTTCAAATGTCACGCCATAACCCGCCGCCGTCACGAAACCTGCGCCAGCGCCAAAGATCAGGCCGATGCCGAAAAGTGCGAGAGATCGGAACATCTCGTATCCTTTTGATATAAATAATCCCGCCGGGCGTCTGGCCCGGCGGGATGCATCAGCAAACGATTACGCGTTGGCTTCGGCGCGTTTTCCTTCGGCCTGCCAGAAATATCCGGCAAACGTGCCCACCAGAGCCCAGGCGGCCATACCGACACCAAAGGCGCGCGCCGCGAACAGGGCGCCCAGTTCGGTCGGAACCGGGCCGGTAAAGCTGTCGGGTTCGGGGGCTCCGATCAGGTGCGGCGCCAAAAGCAGCACGGTCGCGATCAGGTAGCTGATCAGATTGCCACCGAACGCGATCAGCCACATGGCGACACCTGCCGCTGCCACGGTTCCGGTCCACCAGATCTGGCGCGCGGTGATGTTGGAATAGGCCACACCGGGCACCTCAGGCGCTAAGGACAGTCCGGGCGCGAAGTGGAAAGTGATGAAGCCCGCCAACCCCCACAGGATGCCGGTGCGGGCATTGACCTCATGGCCCATCCGTTCTGCCATCGACATCAGGGCCACCAGCACCAGCGCATAGCCGGTATAGGTCAGCATGGTGAACACGATGCTCAGCCCATCGCGCATCAGGTCGAACCCCGGCAGATCCGGATGTGCCGAAACGGCGGCTGCTCCGAAATGCACCAATTCGCCGGACTCGTAGAGTTCAGCGTGAAGCAGGACGGGCTGCACAAATACGAGCTGCAGCAGGGCGGTGATCAGCCCTGCTGCAGCGCCAGCGAACAACGCGCTGGTCAGAATGCGACTGAACATGGGTCAGTGGCAGGGGAAGCCGGTTGAGTGGCGCACATCATGAGCGGCGTCGTGCAGGGCGGATGCCTGAACATGGCCGGTCAGGGTGATGATCCCCAGACCCAGAACAACAGCAAACAGAGCCGGAAGGATGGCCGAACCGGCAGCAGATGCCTTGAGCGTTTTGGTCGTCATTTTAGTCCTCCTGAGCCGCCGCACCCGACGGCCGGTGTTTCGTTTCTTGCCTGGCAGGTCTCCTGGCTTGCGGGTCGGTGCCTCTGTTCGCCTTCCCCCCGGGACAGTTCCGGGAGTGGCTGGTTGAACAGAAGCTCACCGCTTACAGTCGCGGGGGCGGCTTTGGATTTGACCACCGGGATGGCCGCACCAAATTCCCTCTTAGCACCGGAATTCTCCGGCAGGACCAGACCCTTTCATTTAGCCGCGATGCAGTCGTTCGCGCAATTCCCATTTGCGACCCATTCGGTCATTTTTCGCGCCTGCGCAGCAAATAGATGTCCATGATCCAGCCATGATCGGCGCGTGCCCGGGCACGGGTTTCAAGAATCTTGTCCGCAACGTCCGCCAGAGGGCCTTTGACCAGGATTTCTTCCTTCATGCCCACATACGCGCCCCACCAAATGTCGAACGCCATCATATCAAGGCTTTGAAACGAGCATTCGCCGTCCAGCATGACCGCAACCTTGTCGGCACCGTCAGGCCAGCCCTCGTCCCGGATGCGGCGGCCGGTCGTGACGACATAGGGTGCGCCGATGTCGTTGATCGGAATCGCATGGGCGGCCGTCAGTGCCTGCAGCGCGGTGATGCCGGGAATCACCCGTGTGACCGGCTGCGGGTCCAGCCGCGACGCAATTCGCAGCGAACTGTCATAAAGCGATGGATCACCCCAGATCAGCAGCGCCACCTGCCGGGCCTGCGGAAACCCGGCGATCGTCTCCTGCCAGCGCAGGGCGATAGCGTCATGCCATTCGTCCACGCCGCGTAAATAGCCGTTATCGGCGCGGCGCCTGGGGATATCGAAATAGGCGATCTGAGGTGCCGCGTCCGCCACCTGCGCGATGATCTCCTCCCGCAGTCCAGCCAGATCGGCCTTGTTCTCGCCCTTGCGGGGGATCAGGATCAGGTCCGCCGCCCGTATCGCGTTTGCCCCCTGGAACGTGACGTGATCGGGATTGCCGGTGCCGATGCCAATCAGGTTCAGCTCATACATCCCCGAACTCCGCCAACGGGCCGTAAAGGATCAGGGCGGGGGCGGTGCCGACCTCTGATTTCAGTTGCTCCGCCAATGCTCCGATCGTTGCGCGTTGCAGTTTCTGGTCCGGCGTCGACACGGATTCGGCCATCAGCGCCGGGGTGTCGAGCGGCAGCCCGTGGACATTCAGCGCCTCGACCAGCAATGGAAACGTGCGCTTGCCCATGAAAACGACGGTGGTCGCGCCAGCATCGGCCAAGGCAGGTAAATTCAGATCCTGAGGCAGCTTGCCGCTGACATCATGGCCGGTGACGAACTGCACCCGCCGCGCCGTCAGCCTGCGGGTCAGCGGAATGCCCGCCGCCGCCGCCGCCGCGATGGCCGACGGGATGCCGGGAATGATCTCATAGTCGATACCGGCCTCGCGCAGGGCGACGATTTCCTCCTCCAACCGACCGAACAGACCACCATCACCGGATTTCAGCCGCACGACACGCTGTCCGGTCTGGGCATAATCGACCAGCAGACGGCTGACATGGTCCTGCTTGGGCGAGGGGCGACCGGCGCGTTTGCCGACACCGACCAGATCGGCATCCTCGCGCGCATGTTTCAGGATCGGACCGCTGCTCAGATCATCGAACAGCACCGCGTCGGCCTTGCCGAGCCGGTCCACCGCCTTGAGCGTCAAAAGTTCCGGGTCGCCGGGACCGGAGCCGATGAAAGAGACAAAGCCGCTCATGCCGAAGCCTCCGCAATCAGATGGAAAAAGGTGCCGGTAACGTTGCCGCGTACCGAGCCGGTTTGAGGGCCTTCGACCCCTTCAGCGTCAAAGACCTGCGCCAGTGGCGCGTCCGGTTGGTCGACAATCGACGAATAGTGAAACTCGTGCCCGCGCAACATTGCGCCCGCGCCATGTCCGGGTATCGGCGCAATCAGACGCGCCTTGCGGTATCCCAGATTGAACTTGCGTTTTTCATAGGACGTGACCAGACCCAACAGCCCGGCCATCTTGTGGCCTACCCCATCCTTGTCGATCAGTGCTTCGCCCAGGGCCATGTAACCGCCGCATTCACCGTGTACAGGCTTTGTCTCGGCATGTTTGCGCAGACCGGTCAGGAACGTGTCGGCTGTTGCCAGCTTGCCAGCATGCAATTCGGGATAACCACCCGGCAGCCAGACCAGATCGGCATCCGCCGCCGGCGCCTCATCCGCCAGCGGAGAAAACGGGAGGATTTCGGCCCCCGCCGCGCGCCAGCCTTCCAATAAATGCGGATAGGTAAAGGAAAACGCTTCGTCCCGTGCCAAAGCGATGCGCTGCGCCGGGGGGAATGGCAGCGCCGACGCCGAGGACCCTTGCGGGCTTGATGAAGCCGCCGCCTTGATCGCCTCCAGATCCACATGCTCGCGCAAAAACGCCGCGTAACCGGCAATCGCGCTTTCCAGATCGGGGTGTTCAACCGCCTGTATCAGGCCCAGATGCCGTTCAGGCAAGGTCAGATCGCCCCGGCGCGGCAGTACGCCCAGCACCGGCAGACCCGCACGCTCCATCCCCAACCGGGTCAGGCGTTCATGTCGGGGGCTGGCGCAGCGGTTCAATATCACCCCGGCAAAGGGCAGGTCAGGGTTGTACATCCGGAACCCCAGCGCCGTGGCCGCCGCCGATTGCGCCTGACCGCCCACATCCAGAACCAGTACCACCGGCCAACCCATCCGCAGTGCGGTTTCGGCGCTCGACCCATGGCCCAGCTCGCCCGGTTTGGCAACGCCGTCGAACAGGCCCATCGACCCTTCGGCCACCACGATGTCCGCACCCTCGGCCTGGGCCGAGATCGCGCCCAGCAGCGGTTCGCCCATCGCCCAGCTGTCCAGGTTGAACGAGGAACGCCCCGCCGCCGCGCGGTGAAAGGCCGGGTCGATGTAATCCGGCCCGCTCTTGAACGGTTGAACGGTCAGCCCGTCCTCGGCCAGCGCTCTGAGCAGGCCCAGCATCACCGTCGTCTTGCCGGTACCCGACGAGGGCGCCGAAATCAGAACTCCCGGCAGGTTAGTCATCGCCATGACTCCAGCTCGACCACGGGCTGTCCGCGCTCTGCGGGCGATAGCGCCGGTCGTATTCCTTGGAATAGAGGCAGCTTTCGTCAAACCCTTCGCCGGCCAGCGCTGGCCCCACCAAGATCAGCGCGGTCCGCGAGATGCTCGCGTCCAGCGCTTCTTTCAGGGTGTCGAGCGTTGCGCGGATGATTCGCTCGTCCGGCCAGCTGGCGCGATAGACCACGGCCACCGGGCAATCCGCTCCGTAATGCGGGGCCAGATCGGCGATGACCTTGTCCAGATTGCCGATCGACAGATGAATGGCCAGCGTCGCGCCGGTGCGGGCAAAGTTTTCCAGCGTCTCGCCAGCGGGCATCGACGAGGCGCGGCCCGGCGTGCGGGTCAGCACCACCGATTGCGCCAGACCGGGCAGGGTCAGCTCGGTGCCCAAGGCCGCCGCCGCGGCTGCAAATGAAGGAACGCCGGGCGTCACGCTGACCGGAATGCCCATCTGTTTCAGGCGGCGGATCTGTTCGCCCATCGCGGACCAGACCGACAGATCGCCAGAATGCAGCCGCGCCACATCGTGGCCCGCCTGATGG
The DNA here is from genome assembly GCF_056536925.1 of Ruegeria sp. CI1. Classification (NCBI taxonomy): domain Bacteria; kingdom Pseudomonadati; phylum Pseudomonadota; class Alphaproteobacteria; order Rhodobacterales; family Roseobacteraceae; genus Ruegeria; species Ruegeria sp. CI1. The sequence continues at coordinate 78,200 of NZ_JBQFQP010000016.1, forward strand.
GCGATTTCGATCTCGGCCATGATCTGATTCAGATCCATCGGCGCGGTGTTGACGATTTTTGCACCTTCGGGGCAGTGGCCCAGGATTTCTTCGGGCACCAGCGACCCGGCATAAAGGCAGACCGGGCACGAGGCGATGATATCGCGCCCGCGCAGGGTCAGCAGATCGGCGGCGCCCGGTCCGGCGCCAATGAAGTGAACGGTCATTTAGGCTCTCCAGTTGCAACCGCACAGGTGGCCAGGCGGTCGGTCGAGATCTGTCGGGGTGAAACCAGTCGGGCACCTGTCCCGGCGGCGACGAGGGCAGAAGCTTCGGCCACGCTTCCGGTGCCATAAGTGGCGCGGCTGCGGGACGAGCAGGTCAACGTGCGCTGGCCGCTCAGATCGGCAGGCGCAACGAAATAGAGGGGCAGGGCAGTGGTTGCGGCAAATTCGATCAGCGCAGGATGGCCCTCCTTGTCCGCCACCGTTGCCAAGGCTGCGACGGTTTGCCCTTTGGTGGCCCGGTCATAGGCGTCGCGCAGGCTTTGAGCCGTTGCCGTCGATGAAAATCCAAGCCCCGCAACGATCATAGCGTCACGCTCCATTGAACTACCGGATAGGCCGATTTCCAGCCCCGTCGCGGCCCGAGCGGGGCGGATTGCGCCAGTTCGATCCGCAGCAGATCGCCGCCCAGCTTGTCATGCCACTGCGCCAGCAGCGCCTCACTTTCCAGCGTCACCGCATTGGCGACCAGCCGAGTGCCCCTGGACAGGTTCGCGGCAAGCCAATCCAAAAGCGCGGTGCTCAGCCCTCCGCCGATGAAAACCACATCCGGTCTGGGCAATCCACTCAACGCATCCGGCGCGGTGCCATGCACCACGTTCAGGCGGTCCTGTCCCAGCGCGTCGGCGTTACGGCGAATGCGGTCGGCCCGGTCGGCGCGCGGTTCGATCGTGGTGGCGGTCAGCGTCTGATCGCACATCAGCCATTCGATGCTGATCGAGCCTGTGCCACCGCCAATATCCCACAGGTGTTCGCCCCGCTGTGGCGCCAGCGCCGACAGCGTCAGCGCCCGAACGGGGCGTTTGGTGATCTGCCCGTCGGTCTCGAAAATATCGTCTGGTTTTCCGGATGCCATGGGCACGCCCAAACCCGCGCCCGCCACCTCCAGCGCGACACATATCGGATGTGCGAATGTGCCAAGCAAGGCTTCGGTCAGCGTGGCTTTCTGCATGCGCTCGCGCGGGCCACCCAACGCTTCGAGGATGTGCAGCGTGGTGTCGGCAAAGCCGGTTTCGGTCAGGTAAGTCGCCAGTTCCGCCACCGCAGCGCCGTTGCGCAACAGGACAATCGCCCGCAACCCCCGCGCCAGATGCGGGCGCAGACGTGTCAGGGGCGCGGCATGCAGCCCGAATGTCAGGGTGTCTTCCAGGGGCCAGGCCAGACGCGCCGCTGCCAGGGAAAAGGTCGACTGGCCTGGAATGGCGGTCCATTCACCGGCATCGAAATGTCGGGCGATCACCGAACCGGCTCCAAACCAGAACGGATCGCCCGAGGCAAGCACCACGACGCGGCGCCCACGCAAGCCTTGCAGCAGCGGCAGGCCGGCGGAAAACGGCACCGGCCATTCAATTCGGTCGGCCCCGGATTCCGGGATCAGCGACAAATGGCGGGGCGGACCCATGACGACCTGCGCCGCATCCAGCACTTGACGGGTTGCCGGTGTCAGTCCATCCAGTCCATCTTCGCCCAAACCCAGAACGGTCAGCCACGGAGCGTCACTCATGTCCCAACTCCTGATCCTTGGCGGCACGACCGAGGCCAATGCGCTGGCCAAAGCCATCGCAGAACTCGGGTTGACCGCAACGTATTCTTACGCGGGCCGCGTGGAGACCCCCCGTCCGCAACCCCTGCCGACACGCGTCGGCGGTTTTGGCGGCTCTCAGGGGCTGGTTCGTTTTATCCACGATCATGGCATCACGCACGTGATCGACGCCACCCACCCATTTGCTGCGCAAATGAGCCGCAACGCAATTGCTGCCTGTGCCGAAACCAGTGCCGCCCTGGCGGCGTTGACCCGCCCTGAATGGCAATCTCAAGACGGCGATCATTGGCGCCACGTTCCCGATATCGCGGCGGCGGTTGGCGCTCTTTCGGGCGCCTCTCGACGGGTTTTTCTTGCCGTGGGCCGCATGCATCTGGAAGATTTCGCCGCCCAGCCCCAGCATCGCTATCTGTTGCGGCTGGTGGACCAACCCGGCGCTTTGCCATTGCCCGATTGCGACGTGGAGGTCTCGCGCGGCCCGTTCACGTTTGCGGATGACCTGGCCCTGATGCGGCGCCACGGCACCGAACTTGTTGTGTCCAAGAACGCCGGCGGCTCTGGCGCACGCGCCAAGCTCGACGCCGCGCGCGAACTGGGCCTGCCGGTGCTGATGATCGATCGTCCCGCTCTGCCGCAGCGGACCGAGTTTTCGAATGTGGCGCAGGTTGTGGACTGGTTGGCTCATTCCGGGGTGAACCTCGGCGTGTAAACGATTGGCGTGCCTTGCCTTTCGATGATCCGCGTGCGCGAAGATCCCACTATGACAACTGTCTGCATATCCGCCATCTCCGGTGTCGCCTCGGCCAAGGTCGAGATGCGCAGAGCTTCGTCTTTGCGTGATACGGCGCGGGCAAACAGGATCAGGCGTTCCGGCTCGCATTCCTGGCGCAGGATTTCCAGCGTCCTTACAAAACCTTCAGGCCGCGACTTCGAGCGTGGATTGTAGAATGCCATGGCAAAATCGGCCTGCGCCGCAAGACGCAGGCGCTTTTCGATCAATTCCCACGGCTTGAGGTTGTCGCTGAGGTTGATGGCGCAGAAATCGTGGCCCAAGGGCGCACCGGCGCGGGCCGAGGCTGCCAGCATCGCGGTGATGCCGGGCATTACCGAGACATCGAGATCGCGCCATTCCACAGGGCCATTTTCCATCGCCTCGAATACGGCCGCGGCCATTGCGAACACGCCGGGATCGCCCGAGGACACCACCACCACCCGCTTGCCTTCCGCCGCCATCTGCAACGCATGTTGCGAACGGTCGATTTCGACCCGGTTGTCGCTGGCGTGTAACGTCAGCCCTGCGCGCTCGGCCACGCGTGCGACATAAGGGATATAGCCCACCACATCGGTCGCTTCGGCCAGCGCCTCGGTCACTTCGGGCGTGATCAGCGCCTCGTTGCCCGGCCCAAGGCCTGCGATCTTGACCCAGCCGCTCATGGCCGCCGCCCGTGACCGTGGACGATGATGATCGAGAAATATGGCGTGATCCTGTCGCAGGCCTCGCTCAGCTTGGTCACCGTCTGGTTCGGCATCTGCGCGTATTCCACGATCCAGGCCCGGTCATAGAGCCCGGAGGTCTTGAGTGCCCGTGTCACCTTGTCGATATTGCGCCCGATCTTCATCACCACCAGCGCATCGGTCTGCGCCATGCGCTCGGCCAGCATCTCTTCGGGCAGGGTGCCGACCAGAACCGTCAGCACATCATCGCCCCAGGTGATCGGATCGCCCGTTGCGGTCCAGGCCCCTGACATGCCGGTGATCGCGGGCACAACCTCGACCGGGGCCTGATCACGCAAGCGATTGTAAAGATGCATGAAAGAGCCATAGAAGAACGGATCGCCCTCGCACAGAACAACCACATCCTCGCCCTGAGCAGACAGCTCCTTCAGCCGCTTGGTGCAATCCTCGTAGAACGCCGCCAAAAGCTCGTTGTAACGTGGATCGGTCACCGGGATTTCGGTGGTCACCGGGTATTCCATCGGAAATTCCACCGCATCGCCCGAAATCATGCCGTTGACGATCTTGCGCGCCTGCCCGGTACGGCCCGGCTTGCGGAAATAGGCGACGTGCCGTGCCCCGCGCAACAGGCGGTCGGCCTTGACGCTCATCAGGTCCGGGTCGCCGGGGCCCAGACCCACGCCATATATGGTTCCCATTTTCATTCTGCCCTGCTTGCGATGGCGTTTATGGCCGCAACCGTGATGGCGCTGCCGCCCAGACGGCCCTTGACGATACAGGACGGCACCGGCTGCGCCTCCCAAAGGGCATCTTTGGATTCGACCGCACCGACAAAACCCACTGGACAGCCGATGATGGCGGCAGGGCGGGGGCAGTCGGGATCTTCGAGCATGTTGAGCAGGTGGAAAAGCGCCGTGGGCGCGTTCCCGATTGCGACCAGCGCGCCTTCCAGCACGGGCCGCCACAGCTCCAGCGCCGCCGCCGAGCGGGTGTTCTGCATTTCCTCTGCCAGCGGGCGGACGCGCTCGTCGTGCAGCGTGCAGATCACCTCGTTTTCGGCGGGCAGGCGAAAGCGGGTGACACCTTCCGACACCATGCGCGCGTCGCACAGGATCGGCGCGCCGTTTTCCAGTGCGGCGCGCGCAGCCTGCACGAAGCCGGGCGAGAAATGTACAAATTCCTCAAGTCCGACCATACCGGCGGCGTGGATCATCCGCACCGCGACCTGTTCCTCGTCGGCGTCAAAACGGGCCAGGTCGGCCTCGGACCGGATCGTGGCGAAGGATTGCTTATAGATCGCCGCACCGTTGGTTTCGTATTCATAGGGCATCAGGTCAGGTCCATGCTCTTCAGTGTTTCGGGGCTGAGGCCACGCTGACAGGGCTCATCCCCCGCGCGGCCATGTTTTACGATATCGAATGTTCCGTCATTTCCGACCAGTGTCACATCCGCCGCGCTCATCCGGGCACAGCCCTTTGCGCAGCCCGAAACGTGCAGGCTGCCAGTGACGCGCGGGGCCAGCGCGCGGGCTATGGCGCGGGTCTCAGCCTGCGCTTGCGGGCAGAACGGCGCGCCGGGGCAGGCATCGGTTGTCAGTAACGGGTCATCGGCCCGGGTGACAAAGTCCGGAGCGCGGATCGCCTCCCCGCCTTCCAGCAGGATCAGTCGCCAAGGGGTGACGCGCAAGGCCGGGGCTTTGCTGTCCACGATCAGGCGGGCCAGTTCGGCTGCAGGCAGCTGACCAAAGACCGCGCCGCAAACCGGGCCAAGCGGGGTATTCCCCGGTTGCATCCGTTTGCCAACCGGACCCGGCCGCGCACCCTGCCATTTCTGTGGCAAAGGGATAGCTGCGACCAGCCGCGCCATGCGGCGGGTCTCCTGGCCGTGGTTGTCCGCGAACCAGCGGGCCAGTTCGATCAGCCTGTCGATGGCCTCACTTTCCGGCACCACACGCCCCGTATCGGCACCATCAGCGCGCAGGATCAGGCCGTCTGGTCCGGTCTCCAACCGAATATCCGCCGAGTCACCAGAAAGCAGGCGGTCCGGGCCGGTGTCCACGGCAAACCCGAATTTCGCAGGCAATCTGGGCAGGTCCGCCAACCAGTCGATCAATTTCCGGGTCAACCTTGCCGTCAGGTCTCCCTCACGGTAGAGCGGGGTGACAAGGATATTGCGCCGAACCTCAATGCCCGGTTCCGCATCCAGCAGGCCCAACGCCGCCAAGTCATCCAGCAAGGCCGAATGATCGGCCTCGGCCACGCCGCGCAGTTGCAGGTTGGCACGATTGGTCAGGTCGATCGTGCCGTTGCCATATCGGTCCGCCGCCTTGCACAAGCCCAGAACCTGCCCGGCCTCAAGACGCGCAAGTCGGGGCCGCACGCGCACCACCAACCCGTCCCCGGACATCATCGGCCGGTGCGCGCCGGGGCACCATCCCTGGACGATGGGCGCGCTCATCTCAGCCCCTCCAGATCCGCACGGATCGAGTTGCGCCGGGTGTTCCACAACCCGGCGTCGAAAAGCGCCCGGAACCGGTCATGCATCGCCTTGTGGGCCTGCGGATTGGCGTCCTGCAGAAAGGCATCGACTCCGGGGTCGCCCAGTGTCGCGTCGTGATACAGGTCGAACAGATGCGGCGCGACGGTGCCCGACAGATGCGCGAACGAGGCCATGTGATCCAATGTCGCCGCAATCTCGGCCGCGCCTCGGAACCCGTGTCGCTGCATCCCTGCGATCCAGCCGGGATTGGCGGCGCGGGCATGAACAACGCGGCTGATTTCCTCGGGCAGGGTTCGAGCCCGCGGGGTTTCGGGGTTGGTGTTGTCCAGATGATACAGCCGGGCGCTGCCACCGGTGACCTTCTTGGCCGCCGCGAACCCGGCCTCGTGCGTGGCATAGTCGTTGGCCAGCAGCAGATCGGTTTCGGTCAGGTCCTGCAGGTGAACGAAACTGTCGGCCTTTGCGACACGATCCGTGATGCCATCCCGATCGTGCGCGATATGCTCGCCCTCCAGCGCGAAGGAGCTTGCGTCAAGCCAGGCCTGCCCGGCCTCTGCGCGGGCCTCGTCCGTATAGGTCTCGGACAGATGCGTCATGTTCAGCCCGTAGCTGCCCGGCGCGGGGCCAAAGACACGGGCCGCAGGTTCCTGACCGGCATAGGGGTTCCAGTCCGGCGCCTCGTCCCTTGCGCACAGCGCACGCACCGCCTGACCGAACAGCGCCGAGAGCGTCGGGAAAACGTCGCGAAACAGCCCCGAAACACGCAGGGTCACATCCAGTCGCGGGCGGTCCAGATCGGTGATCGGCAGCACCTCGATGCCTGATACCCGTTCGGATCCCTGATCCCAGACCGGTTTGACGCCCAAAAGGTGCAAGGCCATGGCAAACTCTTCGCCGGCGGTGCGCATGGTGGCCGACCCCCACAGATCGACGATCAACCCTTTGGGGTAATCGCCTTCTTCCTGCAGATGCCGCCGCACCAGTTCTTCGGCCAGTTTCACCCCCTGCGCATAGGCCGCCCGCGTGGGCACCGAGCGTGGATCGGTAGTGTAGAGGTTGCGCCCGGTAGGCAGCACGTCCGAACGCCCGCGATAGGGTGATCCCGACGGGCCGGCCTCGATGCGTTTGCCCGCCAGCGCGGCCAGCAAGGCGGCGCGCTCGGCATGGGCAGACGGTGCGATATCGAAATTGCCTGCCACCTCGGGCACCCGGCCAAAGACGTGCAGCCCGTCGCCGAACTGGCTTTCCTTGATGTCACAGACAAAGCGGTCGATCCGGGTGATCGCTTCGGCGGTACTGGTGGCGCGATCAAGGCCCAGATCGTTCTCAAGCCCGATGGCCCGTGCCTCGTCGCGGATGTCCGATTGCAGACGGTCGCGGCGCTTTGGATCCAGCCCGTCGGCGTTGGAAAACTCGTCCAACAGCGACTCCAGCCGCACCATCCTATCCGGCGTGCCGCTTTCGCGCAGCGGCGGGGGTACGTGGCCCAGCGTGACGGCGCCGATGCGTCGCTTGGCCTGTGCCGCTTCGCCGGGGTCATTGACAATGAAGGGATAGATCACAGGCAAACCGCCGATCAGCGCCTCAGGCCAGCAGGCCTTGCACAGCGCGACCGACTTTCCTGGCAACCATTCCAGCGTTCCATGCGCGCCGATATGGATGAGCGCATCGGCCCCCGCCGCATGGCGCAGCCAAAGGTAGAAGGCAACATAGGAATGGCGCGGCGTCCGGCTGAGATCGTGATATTCATCGTCGCGCGTCTCGGGCGTGCCGCGCTCGGGTTGCAGGGCGACAATCGCCTTGCCGCGCCGCAGGGCAGTAAAATGAAAGGCGCCGTTGGCAAAAGCCGGGTCGTCTTCGGCCTTGCCCCACACGGTCTCCAGATCTTGCCGCAGCGAAGCGGGCAAGGTGGACAGGGCCGCGCGGTAATCTGTCAAAGACCAGCTTGTCCGCGCGTCAAGCAGGGTATCGGCGATGGGCTCTGCCGGCGCGGTGTCATACCCCTCGCCGCGCAGGTCCTCCAGCATCGCCTCGGCCGAAGCCAGAGCATCCAGTCCCACCGCGTGGGCCATCTGCCAGTCCTTGCCGGGATAGGTCGATAGCACCAGCACCGGCACTTGTTTTGCCTTGGGTTTCGACGTCAGGCAAAGCCAACCCGACACCCGATCCACCAGCGCCCCGATCCGGTCGGGTTCGGGTGCGTGCATTGCACGTGCGAATTGCAGATGCGCGTCGCGCTGCCCCGGCTCCTTGAACGAGATCACGCTGCCGGTGATGCGGCCATCCACTTCGGGCAGCACCACGTGCATGGCCAGGTCCGCAGGCGACAGACCCCGTTCCGCCTCGTCCCACGCCTTGCGGTTCGAGGTGGCGAGCATGGCCTGAAAAACCGGTACCCCCGCGGCATCCAGAGGCGATGTGCCTCCGCCGCCCTTGCCGGAAAAGGCGGTGGCGTTGACGAGGGCCGCAGGTGTCAGCGAAGCAACCTGCTCTGCCAGCCATTTGGCCGATGCGGGCGCTTTCAGCGACGGTGCAAACAGACCGACGGCATCATATCCGCGGGCTCGGAACGCGCGGATCACGGCGGCGATCGGCGCCGTGTCAGCCGCGCTGAGATAGGCGCGGTAAAACGTGACAAGGATGCGGGGCTTGCCATCTTCGAAGGCGGTCTCTGCCGCGATTACCCCCTGGTCCGGGCACCACGCGCCGCATTCGGGCAGCGCTTTGGACCCCATCACCGGTCCGGCATACAATCCCGTCGCCAGCGCCATCTGTGCCAGCGCGGCCTGGGCCGCCACCTCGCCGCCGGTATCACACAGATGCGCAAGGCGGCGCAGGGTCGAGACCGGCAGGGTGGAATAGTCGTCCAGCCGGGTATCCTCACGCCCGTCCGCTGGCAGAACAGCCAGCGCCAGCCCTTTCGATTGCGCCAGCGCATGAACCTGCTGCAGCCCGTAAGACCAGTACGGCACGCCGCCTATAAGCCGGATCAGGATGCCCTTGGCCCCCTCCAGCGTCTGTTCGACATAGGTATCGACCGACAGCGGATGCTTCAGCGCCGACAGATTTGCCAGCCGCAATGACGGCATCCGCCCCTCGGCTCCGCCGCCGCGATGCCAGCCCGCCGCGAACGCGCCAAGGTCGCTGTCGGAAAAGGACAGCACCACCAGATCGCCCGGGCTCTGGCCCAGATCGGTCGGTGTTTCGGTCTCTTCCAGACCGTGGCTTTCGCGAAAGACGACATGCATTGGCGTCTCGGTCCCTTATTCGGCGGCCTCGGCCACACCTTCGAGAATACCGCGAATTGCGGCTTCGTTGATGTCGTCATGCTCGGCAATCACCACCAGGCGCGAGCGGCGCTCTTCGCCCGGTTTCCAAGCCCGGTCGTATTGGTGGCGAACACGCGCGCCCACAGCCTGCACCAGCAGACGCATCGGTTTGTCGGATACGGCGGCGTACCCTTTGACGCGCAGGATGTTCAATTCGTTTGCCAGACGTTCGATCCGGGCCATCAGGTCGGCGGGATCGGATTGCTCGGGCAACTCGATCACGACGCTTTCGAAATCATCGTGTTCATGATCGTCCGCCCCGTCGTGGTGCGATGGGCGGGCATCCATGTCATCCTCGGCAGCGGCCTCCAGCCCCAGGATAACGCGCACGTCCACGGCCCCTTCGGCGACCTCGACCACCGGCAGCGGGCGCGGGGCCTCGGCAGCGATGATTTCCCTGGCCTTCGCAACGCCGTCGGGTCCGGCCAGGTCGGGCTTGGTCAGCAGGATGATATCGGCGCAGGAAATCTGGTCTTCGAACACCTCTGACAGCGGCGTTTCGTGGTCGATGGACTCGTCCGCCATGCGCTGGGCGTCCACCGCTTCGACGTTCGGCGCGAAGCGACCAGCGGCCACCGCCTCGGCATCGGCCAGCGCAATCACACCGTCCACGGTGATCTTCGACCGGATGTCGGGCCAGTCGAACGCCTTGAGCAACGGTTTCGGCAGCGCCAGACCCGAGGTTTCGATCAGGATGTGATCGGGGCGCGGCTCCAGCGCCATCAGCGCCTCGATGGTGGGGATGAAATCGTCGGCCACGGTGCAGCAGATACAGCCATTGGCAAGCTCCATGATGTTTTCCGCCGGGCAATCCGGAATGGCGCAACTTTTCAGGATCTCGCCATCGACGCCCACATCGCCGAATTCGTTGACCACCACGGCCAACCGCTTGCCCTGTGGGTTCTGCATCAGGTGGCGGATCAGCGTGGTCTTGCCCGAGCCCAGAAAGCCGGTAATCACGGTGACGGGAAGTTTTTCAAGGGTGCTCATGGCTCAGGCTCCAATCGGGGGAATGCGGGCGGCGCAGTTCTTGCGGAAATGTTCGGGGCGGTCGCGCCACTTTACCAGCCCGTCCTCGGTGGCCAGATACTTGGTCGCGCCTTCGACGATGATCGAGACATCGTCTGTTTCGCTCAGGTTCTCATAGACGAAGGTCCAGCGTGACGGCCCGCCACGCAGAACGATCGAACAGCCCTGATCGCAGTTCGACAGACACTCGACCGGTTTCAGCAGAACGCCATCGGGCAGTTCGACCTCGGTCAGCGCCTTGTGCAACAGCGCGCCCGGGCGCTGGGTGTCATCCTCGATGGGCAGACCCCGGCGGCAGGTGGTGCAGACCAGCAGTTCGACTGGTGCAGGCTCGGTCACGTCTCTCATCCCCCCATTCAGGTTTCGGGGAACGGGGTTTCATGCGGGCCACGGCCCGACACCGGAACACCCCGTCCGGTCTGGTCTTCGGGCGCTGGCAGGTCTCCCGGCTTACGGATGTCAGGGCTTGTCCCTGTCGGGTGTCCCGCCTTCCCGGCCTGTCGGCCAGTGGCATTTGGGCACCCTCTCCGGTCACGGTCGCGGGGGCGGCTGCGTTTGACGGTGAACCGCTGACGCATTCCCTTTTCATCTGCTCGCGCAGACACCAACAGCGCGGACATGCGGCAAGGGCAGGGGACTTGTCAAGCGCGGCGTCAGGCTTGTGAACCGTCAGGGTGAAAAAGCGACCCGCCATCGTTAACCAGCGGCATCGCCAGCCAACCTGTCCCGCAGCCATGCCTCGAAAAGGCGTGCTGAACCGGAAACCGATGTCGCCGCGTCGGATCGGATCAGGTAATGCGACTGCCCAAAGGGAATCGGTGGCCCGGCAATTTGCAGCGGTGCGCCCTGGGATATGGCATTGCGCGCAAAACGGCCGAGGATGGTGGCGTAACCCGCCCCTCCCATCACCAGTTGCAACGCCGCGACCGTGGTATCGACGGCGTGCCGGGTTGCCGATGGGTCGTGGTCAAGCCCATGCGCCTCAAGGTAGCGCGCCCAGTTGTCCTCGTAGCCGAGAATGTGGATCAACGGCCCGCTGTGCATCTGCCGGATGGTGGGAACGGGGTCACCGGCACGGCAGACCGGAACGATGGTTTCCTCGCTCAACTTCTCGGCCATGACGCCCGGCCAATCGCCATGTCCCAACCGGATCTCGATATCGACATCTGCAGGGGCGGCGCTGTCATTCCAGATATGCGACACCAGCCGCACAGGAATTTCCGGATATTGCGCGCTGAAATCAGGCAATTCCGCCGCGATCCAATAGGTGGCGGTCGAAATTGCTGCCCGTATTGTCAGGCTTTGGCGGGTGGCCGGGCCAAACAGGCTGTTGGTGCTGAGCGCGATATCCGACAGCGCCCGCCGCACGGTCAGCGCATAGGATTGGCCAAGTTCCGTCAATTCGATCCGACGCGCGGCGCGCAGAAACAGTTTTTCGCCCAAATCCTCTTCCAGCGAGCGGATATGCAGCGACACTGCCGTCTGGGTCAGCCCAAGTTCTTTCGCCGCCGTGGTAAAGTTCAGATGGCGAGCCGCCGCCTCAAACGTTCGCAACCAGGCCGGATTTGGAAGGCGGTCCATTTATCACCAAAATTTTTTGACCATTGCGATCATTATTATTCGTTTCTCTTGCCGGTTTCAAAGCTTCATAGTCACCGCATGAATCGTATACGCGGGCATACGCCCGCCGGGGAGGACAAATCCATGAAAGTTGGTTTCATCGGTCTAGGTAATGTGGGCCACAAACTGTCAGGCTCGCTCTTGCGGAACGGAATTGATCTGACGGTGCATGACCTGAATGAAAATCTGGTCGACATGTTCGTCGAGCGTGGCGCCAAACGCGCGGACGGTCCGGCACAGCTGATGCGCGAATGTGACGCCGTCATCACCTGCCTGCCATCGCCTGCGGCCTCGGACGCGGTGATGCAACAGATGTTGCCCGAAGTGAAGCCGGGCAAGATCTGGATGGAGATGTCGACCACCGACGAGGCCGAGGTCAAAAGGCTCGGCGCCATGGTGATCGAGCGCGGCGGCGCCGCGGTGGACTGCCCGGTTTCGGGCGGCTGCCATCGGGCGGATACCGGCAACATCTCGATTTTCGCGGGCTGCGACCGCGCGACGTTCGAACGTATCCTGCCCTTCCTCACCACGATGGGCCGCCGCATCCTGCACACTGGCGACCTCGGGTCGGCTTCGGTTCTGAAGGTTCTCACCAATTATCTGGCGACAGCAAACCTTGTGACCTGTTGCGAAGCATTGGTTGTTGCCAAGGCTGCGGGCATGGATCTGAACACCGCCTATGAGGCGATGAAAATCTCGTCCGGCACCTCGTTCGTGCATGAAACCGAAAGCCAGGTGATCCTGAACGGTTCGCGCGATATTTCCTTCACAATGGATCTGGTGAAAAAGGACATCGGCCTGTTCCAGGAAGTTGCGGATCGCGCCAACGTGCCGTTGGAGATCAACCCGGTTCTGATCGACATCTTCAACGACGGGATCGCGCGTTTTGGCCCCCGCGAGTTGTCTCCCAACATCATCAAGCGCCTCGAAGTAGCAACGGGCCTCGATATCCGCGCCCCGGGCTTCCCGCCCGAGATGGTCGATGATGAACCCGAAGAGCCCGGTTACGAGGTCATTCCGCAAGGCAAGGAACTGAAGGCCGCCGAATAATTTCAGTCACTCCGAAACAAAACGCCCCCGGAACCGCGTTTCGGGGGCGTTTCCTTTGGATGACGGTCAGGTCAGCCTATGGGTGAGTTGTCGTCGCGCTTGATCGCGACCACCGACGAACGCGGCGTGCCGCCATCGGGCCAGTTGCCGCCGGGATGCTGGATGCCCACGAACATCGTTCGCCGGTCGCTTGACCAGGCAAGGCCCGTGACCTCGCATCCATTCGGACCGGTCATGAACCGCGCGATCTCTCCGGTTACCGGATCACCCACCAGCATCTGGTTGTTGCCCATTCCGGCAAAATCGCCCTCGTTTTTGTCGTCGCCATCGGTTTGAATCCACACCAGCCCGGTCGTATCAAAGGCCATGCCGTCGGGCGAGTTGAACAGGTTGCCGGCGTTCACGTTGGGCGACCCGGCATAGGCATCACTGTGCACCGTCGGGTTGCCCGCCATCACATACAGATCCCATTCGAACGTATCGGCCGCGTGGTCGTCCTGTGCGGGCCGCCAGCGCACGATCTGTCCATAGAGGTTGGTGTCGCGCGGATTGGGGCCATTGGCCGAAGTATCATCGCCACCGGCATTTGGTTTGACGCCCCGATTCTTGTTGTTGGTCAGACAGCAATAGGCCTCGACCGCCACGGGGTTCGCCGCCACCCACTCAGGACGGTCCATCGTGGTGCCGCCCACGATGGACGCGGCCATTCGGGTAAAGACCGCGATCTCGGCGGCATTCATCCCGGTTGTATCCGGCGTCAGGGCCAGCCATTCGCCGGTCTGGTCGTCGTTGAACCTGGCAACAAAAAGCGTTCCGTCATCCAGCAGCCCTTCGGTGGTTCCGCCAGGCCGGTAGGTGCCGTTGGAGACAAAACGATACAGGTACTCGCCCCGCTCGTCATCGCCCATATAGACGACGACGCGACCGTCCGGCGCCACCACGACCTCGGCGTTTTCGTGCTTGAACCGGCCAAGGCCGGTATGCTTGACCGGCGTGCTTTGGGGATTGGCAGGGTCAATCTCGACAATCCATCCCGCGCGGTGCGGCTCGTTGGGGGTTTTCGACGTGTCAAACCGCGGATCGAAAAGCTCGTAGCCGTTCCGGCTTTCCGCCTTGATGCCATAGCGTTCATAGCCGCTTGCGACCTGCGGAGCATACCCGGCCTGCTCGTCAGACGATCCGAAGTATCCGTTGAAGTTTTCTTCACAGGTCAGGTACGTGCCCCACGGCGTCTTGCCTGCGCCACAGTTGTTCATCGTTCCCAGAGACCTGGTTCCGGTCGGGTCGGCCTTGGTCTTCAACAGGTCATGCCCGGCAGCGGGGCCAACGATCTTCATCGGCGTGTTGTGATGGATACGGCGGTTGAACGGGCTGTCCCTGACCACGATCCAACCGTCAGGGCCTTCGGCAATCTCCATCACGGTCACGCCCTGAATGTTCTGCAGCTTCAGAACATCCTGGGCACTGATCGGCTTGCCATCCTGCGCCGCGGGCAGATTGATATCCTCATTCGGGTATTCGTGATTGATGGCGATCAGGTCCCGCCCCTGAAACGAAAAGGTTTCCATCCCGTCGGTGTTCTCACCGAAAATCTTGTCCGAGTTCTCAAGCGGGCCGCCGTCGGTGATGTCATACCCGTCCGCTTCGGAAAACAGCGGGTCGCCCCAGCGCATCAGAACCTTCCAGGAATATCCCTCGGGCACGTGAACGGTTCCGTCGGTCTGTGCCGCAATCGGAGCAAAGGCAAAACGCGACCCCTGAACCGCATGGGCTGCCGTTGGCTTCAACAGCCCGGCGCCCATGGCCGCGGCACCAGACCCAAAGGCCAGTACGCCGCCCAGAAAGCCCCGGCGCGAAATCGCGCTTTCGACGACGCGGTCAAAGTCGTTCTTTTCGGGGCGAGAAAAATTTATCTCGTCCCAGTCGTCAGCAGACAGGTTTTTTGAAACGACTTCTTTCATGGATGCCTCCCAATTAGCGTAATATGTCGGTGAGCCAAGGATGTAGAGAGCGAATATGACAACTCGTTGAACGGGTGTAACAGGCAAGTGACAATTGCTTTGCCGGGCTCCACAGTTTTTTCAGTCGCCCGAAAAAGATACCGCCCCGAACACGGGGCGGCATTTCGGTCATTTCATATCGGAAGGCAGGAAGGCTCCTAGGCCGCTTTGGCTCGACTGCGGCAATAACACGAGGCATGCACCGGCACGGTCGCCCGTGCCGCGGCCTGATCAAGCTGCAGTTTGATATGCTTGGCCTCGGTCAGTTCGCCGCGCCGCACAAGGCATTCGTGCAAGCCGTGCAGGCTCCAGATGTTGCGCGGATGCTGGCAGGCGCGCGCAAGCGTGTCGTCCAGCCCCAGATCGGCACGGTAAACCGCCTCGGCTTCTTCGAACTTCTGGTCTTCCATCAACAGCGCGCCCAACGCATGCCGGGTCGGCTGCATCCAGCCCCACGGCTCGTCATAGACCAGGCTGTCGTCCAGCTTGACCGAGCGGCGCAGGTGCGCCAGCCCGCCTTCGCGGTCCCCGGCCTTGAACGCGATTTCGCCATCCATCATCGCTTCGCCGATCATCAGCACGTCCTCGGCGGTGTTGTTGAACACCAGACGTCCCTCGGGCACCGCCTTGCGTGCCTCTACCGCGCGTTCGCGCTCGGCCTTGGCTTCGTCCGCGCGGCCAAGATTGGCCAGCGCAATGGCCCGCGCCTGATGCATGGCGGCGGTGGTGTAACTGTAAAGCTCACGATCCTCGGGGAAGGGTTCGTCAAGGATGTCCTGCCATTGCCCGAACCGCACCATCACGTGAATCTTCTTGCCATAAAACGATTCGAACAGGTCCGGGAAAAACCGCACCACATTGTCCGGCAACATTCGCATCAACTCTTCGGACGCGGCCAACGCCTTATCCGGCTGTCCAAGAAACATCGCGCCATAAGCTTCGAAATGGACGTTGTGGATGCGGTAGACGGTATAGAAATTCTCACCCCCCGCCATCGCTTCGTATTTTCGATCCACTTGTGCCGCGCGGTGATTGCGCCAGACCACGTTCTGATAGTCACCGCACAGCACGTCGATATGGGTCGCCATATGCACCAGATGCCCGCTGTCGGGCACCAGATCGACCAGCCGGTCGCCATGACGCAGCGCCTTTTCGGGCGTGGGCGACATTTCCATCAGGTGAATGTACATGTGCAGCAGACCGGGGTGGTCCCAGGCGCCTGGCAGGGTGTCAAACGCGGTTTCCAGCGCCGCCAGCGCCTCGACGGTCGAGGCGCCTTCGGCGGGTTCGCCCTTGGCCAGATCCCAAAGCTGCCAGGGGGTCCGGTTCATCAGCGCCTCGGCAAAGATGCAGGCCACGTCGAGATCCTTGTTGTGCGCCGCGTAAACCTTGCGCATCGAATCCGAAAAGGCGTCGTTCCACGGGCCGTAATCCTCGATCTCCGGATCGGTCGGAAACCGGTCTGCCAGCGCTTCGATCAAGGCCGTCTCGACCGGGGAAACCTTGTCACGCGCCGCCATCGCGGCGGCAATCGCCTCATGTGCCCGCTTCAGCGTTGCAACACGCTCGTCCGGCTCGAAGAACTCCCACGGCTTGTTGTAGTTCGGGCCAATCGCATGAGCGACGCCCCAAAAGGCGATGCCGCAGCCGGGGTCAATATCGGCGGCCTTCTGAAAACACTCCGCCGCCGCTTCGTGATTGTACCCATACAGCCAGATCAGCCCCTGATCGAACAATCGCTGTGCTTCGGGTGATGAGGTGGTGATCTTGCGTGAATAGGTTCCCAAGTCAAAATCTGTCATGATATGCGCCCCCACAAAAGGCCAGTCTGCAAACGCGGCCTGTTGGCTGCGCGACCGGCGGATGGGCAAGGATACCACAAAACCGTGATCATTGCCGAAACGCCTGACCAGCCGTCAGAGGAACCCCTCACCGCCGCAGGTCACGCAACGTGTCATTTTCAGTCCAAAACATCCGGTGCAGCGGTCGTAGTGGGATTTGCCCTGAATATCCTTTCTTTTGAAAACCTGACCGGAACCGCTGCAGATCTGACAGGGTGACCGGCCCGAGCCGTGACATCGGTGGCACCGCCGTTTTGCCGGTTTCGGTTCAGGGGTCTTGCGCGGTAACGGCTTGCTCATGGAATTGCCCGCAGATCGACTTGGTGAGAAATCGTAGCTCCTTGGAAACCCATCTGAACACACGAGACCCGTTCTGTCATCTTAAGAGTGCCGCGCAAACCGGATCGAAAGAAGGCACGCGCGCGATGGATTTCCCGCTTGACGATCCCATGGCGGTGACATAATCAGCCAAGACGCTGAGCGGGTATAGCTTAATGGTAAAGCCCCTGCCTTCCAAGCAGGCTATGTCGGTTCGATTCCGTCTACCCGCTCCAACTCAGCCCATCTTTCCAGTTCGCTGCGGCAAAAACGGTCTTTGCATCGAGGATTCGCCCCCTTTGCCTTGACCCCATGCGGCGCTGCGGCCATGAAGCATGCGATTATGACGGACAAGACGACAAGGGCCTGACATGGCAAGGAACCGCGCGGCAAAATCGGCAGCAACCCCGGCACCCGGCGCCAGCGAAGAGCGGGCCGTCTCGAAAAAACTGGGCGTTCTGGCATCGCTCTGGCCGTTCATGAAGCCCTACAAGTTGCTGATGTTCGGTGCGACCGTGGCGCTTGTCGTCACCGCA
The DNA here is from genome assembly GCF_056536925.1 of Ruegeria sp. CI1. Taxonomy (NCBI): domain Bacteria; kingdom Pseudomonadati; phylum Pseudomonadota; class Alphaproteobacteria; order Rhodobacterales; family Roseobacteraceae; genus Ruegeria; species Ruegeria sp. CI1. Next base: position 95,683 of record NZ_JBQFQP010000016.1, read on the forward strand.
AGCATGACATTGACGCTGCCATTGGCCGTACGGCGGGTCGTCGATCATTTCCGGATCGAAGACGGCGAATTGCTGGACCAGTATTTTCTGGCCGCGCTGGGAATCGCCGCGATTCTCGCGGTGGGCACCGGGGTCAGATACATGCTTGTCACCCGGCTGGGTGAGCGCGTCGTCGCCGACATCCGCAAGGCCGTTTTCGACCGGGTGATCGGGATGAGCCCCGAATTCTTCGAACGGATCATGACGGGCGAGGTGCTCAGCCGGATCACCACCGACACGACATTGATCCAGTCGGTTCTGGGGTCTTCCGTCTCCATCGCCCTGCGCAACATGCTGATGTTCCTGGGCGGTCTGGTGCTGATGCTGCTGACCTCGGCCAAGCTGACGGCGATGGTTCTGCTGCTGATCCCGGTCGTGGTGGTGCCGATCCTCGTTCTGGGCCGCCGCCTGCGCGGCATAAGCCGCGAAAACCAGGACTGGATCGCCGCCTCGTCGGGCAATGCCGGCGAGGCGCTGGGCGCAGTCCAGACGGTACAGGCCTTCACGCATGAAACCGCCAGCCGCAAACAGTTCTCGGACCTGACCGAAACCTCTTACTCGGTGTCGCTGCGCCGAATTCATACCAGAGCCGTGTTGACGGTCATCGTGATCTTTCTGGTCTTCACCGGCATCGTCGGCGTCCTTTGGATGGGTGCGAACGACGTGCGCGCCGGGATCATGACCGAAGGCACGCTGATCCAGTTCGTGATCTATTCGGTGATCATGGCCGGATCGGTCGGCGCGCTGTCCGAAATCTGGAGCGAGCTGCAACGCGCCGCCGGCGCGACGGAACGCCTTGTCGAACTGTTGAACGCGCAGGATGCCGTCACCGACCCTGCAAACCCGGTTTCGCTGACGCAACCTGTCAAAGGCGCCATCGGTTTTGACAATGTCAGCTTCCGCTATCCGTCACGACCCGAGGTGGCGGCGCTCGACGAGATGACCCTTGCCGTCAATCCCGGGGAAACCGTGGCCTTCGTCGGCCCATCCGGGGCTGGCAAGACCACCGTGATCCAGTTGATCCAGCGCTTCTATGATCCCGATCAGGGGGCGGTGACGCTGGATGGGGTTGACCTGCGCACGCTTGCACGATCGGATTTCCGCCGTCACATCGCCCTGGTGCCGCAAGACCCCGTCATATTTGCAACGTCGGCGCGCGAAAACATCCGCTTTGGCCGCCCCGAGGCAACCGATACCGAGGTCGAAGATGCCGCACGCGCAGCAGCAGCGCATGATTTCATCGCCGCCCTGCCGGAAGGTTATGACAGTTTCGTCGGCGAACGCGGGGTGATGCTGTCGGGCGGGCAAAAACAGCGCATCGCCATCGCGCGCGCCATCCTGCGCGACGCCCCGGTGCTGCTGCTGGACGAGGCGACCTCAGCCCTTGATGCCGAAAGCGAACGCGCGGTTCAGGGCGCGGTCGATGAACTCAGCGCGGGCCGGACCACGCTGATCGTCGCGCACCGTCTGGCCACCGTGAAAAAGGCGGACCGCATCGTTGTGATGGAGGAAGGCCGCATCGTGGCGCAGGGCACCCATGCCGATCTGGTGGCGCAGGACGGCCTCTATGCGCGACTGGCGCGGCTGCAATTCACCGATGGTGTCGCGGCTGAATAAGGTGACGCCCCGGCACTTTGCCAATCGCCGCAGCGTCATTCTATCCATCCCGAATCCCTCCCGTTAACCCTCGCTTGCACTGGCGGGAATTTGCTCTCATCTTGGGGTGGAAAACCCGCGCCAGGCTGGGACAATAAGGGGAGGAGCCGCATGGCATTCGTTGGGAAGGAAGACAAGGCACGTATTGAAAACGAGATGTCCTGGCAGGACCGTGATCTGCCGGTGACATTTCACCAGTTGCTGTCGCGGACAGCGGCCAAATTTCCCAATCACAAGGCGATCAGTTTCCAGATTCTGTCCGGCGCAAAGGACAAGGCCGAAACGCTGACCTGGTTCGATCTGCTGGGTAAGGTCAATCAGGCCGCCAACCTGTTCCGCACGCTCGGAGTGGGCGAAAAGGACGTGGTCGCCTATGTCCTGCCAAATTGCAACGAAACGCTGATCACCATGATGGGCGGCGCAGTGGCCGGGATCGTGAACCCGATCAATCCGCTGCTGGAACCCGAACAGATCGCCGCCATCCTGCGCGAAACCAATGCCAAGATCGTGGTCACGCTGAAACCCTTTCCGAAAACGGATGTGGCGCAAAAAGTGGCCGAGGCGGTGCGCCACGCCCCGCACGTCAATACGGTGCTGGAGATCGACCTGAACCGGTACCTGACGCCGCCGAAATCCTGGATCGTGCCTTTCATCCGCCCGAAACTGGAAGACAAGGAACATCTGGCCCACGCCGACTATCTGGATTTCAACAAGGAACTGGCGAAACAACCCACGACGCTCGGTTTTGCGGACAGCGCTCAGGATCGGGTGGCCTGCTATTTCCATACCGGCGGCACAACCGGCATGCCGAAAGTGGCGCAGCACACTTATTCGGGCATGATCTACAACGGCTGGCTTGGTCATACGCTTTTGTTCTCCGAAGAGGACATCATCATGTGCCCGCTGCCGATGTTCCACGTTTTTGCCTGCCACGTCATCGTCATGGCCGCCGTCGCCTCGGGTGCACATGTGGTATTCCCGACGCCCGCCGGGTATCGCGGCGATGGTGTGTTCGACAATTTCTGGAAGCTGATCGAACGCTGGAAGGTCAGTTTCATCATCACCGTCCCGACGGCGATCTCGGCCAAGATGCAACGCCCGGTCGATGCCGATATCTCCAGCGTGAAAACCGCTTTCTCCGGTTCGGCGCCGCTGCCGGTGGAACTTTTCCGCCGATTCGAACAGGCCACCGGCGTGACCATCGTCGAAGGCTATGGCCTGACCGAGGCAACATGCCTGGTCTCGTGCAACCCGGTGGATGGTGAAAAGAAAATCGGCTCGATCGGTATCCCGTTCCCCTACACGGATGTGAAGATCCTCAGGGACGGACCGGACGGGCCGGGCGAATGCGCTACGGACGAGGTGGGCGAGATCTGTGTGTCAAACCCCGGTGTCTATGCCGGAAACACCTATACCGAGGTCGACAAGAACAAGAACCTTTATCACTTCGACAAATACCTGCGCACCGGCGATCTGGGCCGGTTCGACGGGGACGGCTACCTGTGGATCACCGGCCGCGCCAAGGATCTGATCATTCGCGGCGGCCACAACATCGACCCCGCCGATATCGAAGAGGCGCTGCTGGGTCACGAAGCGGTGGCCTTTGCCGGCGCCATCGGACAGCCCGATGCGCATTCCGGCGAAGTGCCCTGCGCCTTTGTCGAGCTTGTCGAGGGCAAGACCGTGACCGAAGCGGAATTGCTGGAATACTGCAAGATCCACGTCCACGAACGCGCGGCGCATCCCAAGCACATGACCATCCTGCCTGAATTGCCCAAGACCGCCGTGGGCAAGGTGTTCAAGCCGGAACTGCGCAAACAGGCAATCACCCGCGTCTACAACGGTGCTCTCGAAAAGGCCGGTGTAGCCGCACGCGTCGTCTCCGTCGATGACGACAAGAAACGCGGCCTTGTCGCGCTGCTTGACGCGAACGGCTCCTCCGAGGACGATGTCAACAAGGTTCTGGGTACCTTTACCCGGCCTTGGGAATGGGCAGCCTGAGCGGAGGGGCAATGGACTATGAGCGTCTGATCGACGAAGAAACCTGGGCCTTCATTGCTCGAACGGCCGAGAGTTACCCGGAAGACGCGGCAACTCTGTCGATTGCCGAACAACGGCGCGTCTATGACGAGATGTGCCGCCAGTTCCGCCAGGAACGCCCCTATGGCGTCGAATCCGAGGACCGGGCGGCAAATGGCGTTCCGGTTCGCGTCTATTCGGCAGGTGATCCGACGAGGACAGTTGTCTATTTCCATGGCGGCGGGTTCGTTTTGGGCGGGCTGGACAGCCACGACGATACCTGCGCCGATATCTGCGCCCAGACCGGTTACCGGGTGGTCGCCGTGGACTATCGCCTGTGCCCGGAACACCGCCACCCGGCCCAGTTTCAGGACAGCTGGACCGCGGTGGAATGGGCCGCCTCCGAATTTGCAGAGCCGCTGATATTGGCCGGTGACAGCGCCGGGGGCACTCTGGCGGCTTGTGTCGCCCACCATGCGCGCGGGCGCCTGGACAGCATCCTGGGGCAGGTCCTGATCTATCCGCTTTTGGGCGGAGATGTTGAAAGCGGCTCCTACATCGAACATGCGCAAGCACCGATGCTGACGCGCGACGACGTGCTTTTCTACAAAAGAATCCGCCACGAAGACGCGGAACCGTCCGGTGATCCGACCTATGAACCGTTGCAGGATCAGGACTATTCCGGCCTGCCGTCCACGGTGATTTTCACCGCCGATTGCGACCCGCTCCGCGACGATGGAAAAGCCTATCGGGACCGGATCGAGGAAACGGACGGTTTGGTTCAGTGGATCAACGAAGCCGGGCTGGTTCACGGGTATCTGCGGGCGCGAACCTCCGTCGGGCGCGCCCGTGACAGTTTCGAACGGATCACCGTCGCCATCGAAGCGCTGGGGCAGGGGATCTGGTCCTACGATTGATCCCGTAAGGCAGGAGAAAGCCAGATGACTTTGACCTTCAGGTCATCTGACAAAAAAGGGCTGCGCATGCAAAAAACGTCTGGAAAAATGAAGGATTTTCGACGCGGGCCCTTGCGTGCGGGATTGGCTGGAACTGACCGCGGCTCGCGTTGACAAACCTCTCAGGGAGGAAGCCGCAGTGTTTTGGTTCTGCCAATGGGGAAAGAGCGCTGTCGGCTGGGGCTGTGAATGCGAAGGCGGCGATGGTGTTGGATCTTGAGGCAGCCGACTGCGATTTCCGCCTGTGGGTCTGGTCTGAATTTATGCGCGATAGAGGCGGGATGGCGCCTTCTGCGCGGCATTCCTCATCACCGCGGACAAGGGGGGTCGGCCGAGTTGACCGAAGCAACCGGTGAGCGGTGGATGGGATCGCCGGGCGTTTCATCATGCGGCCTGTTTCCTGCGCGGTCGCTTCCTCGCCCAGCAACGTGCGGATCTTCGCGATGTTGGCCTTGCGGGCGGCGCTTGCCAGCAGGCCGTAGCGGCGGATGCGGTGGTACCGATCGGGCAGGGCTGCATGTGGAACCGGTGGATGAACTCGCCCGTGTCGAGCCGCATGACCTTCATGCAATCACCCGATTTGATCCGGTAGCCTTTCCAGCGGAAGGCCACGGTATCATCGCCGGCGCAGACCAAGCGCTGAATTGAGATCGCCACCCGATGGGTGTATCGGCACAGACAGGCCAGCACCGCCTCGGGACCGGCGAAGAACGGCTTGGCGCAAGGGGTAGACGGAGACGTGCACCTCGTTGCCCTAGAACCTGCGCCACACCTCATTGTAGATACATTGAAACTTTCGCTCTATGAGCGTCACGCATTTTCTAAGTTATTGTTTTCAGGGAATAACTGGTGCCGCTGAAGGGACTCGAACCCCCGACCCCATCATTACGAATGACGTGCTCTACCAGCTGAGCTACAGCGGCAACCTTTTGTACGGCCTTCCCATCTTCACTGGCTGCTGAGCAGTGGCCCTGTCTCTCGGACAAAATCTGTCCTTGGCGAGTCGGGCGTTGATCATGTGCAGTTTCTTGTTCCAAGTCGGATGCGATCGCGCCGGGCCTCTCTATAGTACTGGCCCGTAACAGAGACAAGCGGTTTCATGTTGGTCTCCCGCATATTCGCGACGCTAGCTGATATTTGGGTCGTGTGGCGCTGCATGCCCTTGAGGCTGCAAGCGTGGGCGCGGGTGAATTTGAGCCAGGCCCGATTAACGAAAGAACGAATGGGTCGGGCGCCAGAGAGAATATCCTCGATGTTGTTGAACGGCTTTGATCTGCGGATTCATGCCTTTTGAATTGCCATGCTCGCTACAGGTATATTGACAATCAGCACCGGTGAGCGTGCTGCGGCAACGCAAAAAGCCGATATGCGCGAGGCACCGTATTCCGCCTTTGCGTGGCCGAGTCGGCGCTGGCTTTCCTTTTTTCATCAAGTTTCGCGCTTTATTGCCGGCGTCAGGTTTCTGAAGTTCTTTTACCTGATTGAAAAATAATGATTTTAACTGAGGTTGCGATGTTTTGTGTTTTTTTTGAAAAGAGGGGTTGCAAGGTTCGATGGGAGTACGTAAATAGCCCCTCACCGGCGGCGCTGAGGTGCTGTTGGGGGGCTGGATGGAGCGGCTGGGACGGATTGAGTTCTGGATTGGCTGCGAAGCGAGGCGACAAACTGAGGCGATGATGGG